>JAWSUW010000006.1:0-1997 GCA_033549245.1 Bacillota bacterium
GTTCACCTAGCGGAGGGTCTTTTATGTCAAATGAGATTCCATTTCTCGACAGAGTGTCCATGATGCTGAGTGCGGACACTTTGTTTCTGTAAAGAATCGCTCTTTCTGAAGGATTCTTTTCAATTGAAGAAACTATATAGGCATTACGTTTGTACAAATCTTCAAACAATATGACTGAAGGTTTGATTTCAGCAGGTTTGTTTGCTCTCATGGGCTTGTCATATCTGTTCAAATTATATCCGATTAGACCCTCTGCGGTCCTTACGATATTGGCATCAGATCTGAAATTGATGGAGAGATGATAGAGTTTTGCGCCAGGATATTTTTTTGGAAAATCCAGGAGATAATCGGGATAAGCACCCCTGAATCCATAAATGGATTGATCATCATCAGCCACAAGAAACAAATTGTTATGTTCACCGGCAATGAGTTCAATGAGCTCGTATTGAAGTTTTGAGGTGTCTTGTGCCTCATCCACTTGTATAAATGCATATCGTTCCCTGATAGAACTCAGCAGGGTGGGATTTTTTCTCATTATTTTTATGGCGTCCAATAGCATATCATCGAAATCAAAGCAATTGTGTTTGCGTTTATATCTGTGATAATCTTCTGCCATGTCAAAAATGTTGTCCCATTCAAATCTTCCAGGTTCGACATCTTCTCTTTTGAGCTTGAGATTATATATGAGTCCGATCTGACTTGAAAGCGTTTCAAATTCATCATCACCAAGTTTTTCACCCTGATGTTTTTTGAAGATGCCAGATAGGATTCTAAATTTTTCTCCGCCCTCATCAATCAGTCGCATCTGTCTGCCTGTTTTACTGGAATAGAGTTTATAGATTCCAAATGCGAATTTGTGTATGGTCATGAAGGTGAAGTCGTAATCGTAATCGGCCTTCGCAATCGACCTGTAACGGTTTTTCATATCCTCTGCTGAAGCCTTTGAAAACGTGAGGGTCAAAATCCTGTCGGGGGACACATCGTGCTTGGTAACGAGGTGGATCAATCTATGAATCAGTAGGGTGGTTTTTCCACTCCCCGGAATTGCAAGTGTCAGTGCGGGTCCTTCAAAGTGCGATGCGGCTGTTCGTTGGTCGTTTGTGAGTGAATCGAATGACATGTTCTCTCCTGTCCAAATGTTAAAAATTGTAAGTTGTAAACGGAATGTGAATAGTTTATAACAATCCATTAAATTTTGCAAGAAAGGGTTGTTTGATGGCGCATTTAAGGTATAATTATATTGATTTTCGGTATTAAACTTTACTTTTTTGACCAAATAAGGTACGATTATTGGGTTAATGAGCATTTTTTTGTAAAAATAGATGAAATTGAAAATTACTGGAGGATCCAGTAGAAATAGTTGGGAGGCAATCAAATGAATTATGAGATCGTAAAAAAGGAAAACAGTGAAGTAACGATGAAAATCACTGTTTCAGATGAAGCATTTCAAAAGGCAGTTCAAGCAGAATACAACAAAAGCAAAGGTAAATTCAACATTCCAGGCTTCAGAAAGGGCAAAGCACCTAGAAGCATCATCGAAAAGCATTACGGTGAAGGCGTGTTTTATGAAGAAGCAGTCAATGCACTTTTACCGGAACACTATGGAATCGCACTGGATACACTTGGTGTTGAACCAGTTGCAAGACCTGATATTGACATCGAGGAAATCGAAGCCGGTAAAGGCCTCGTATTTACAGCTGTTGTTACAGTGGCTCCTGAGTTCACACTTGAAGGATACAAAGGTATTGAAGTAGAAAAAATCAACGCTGAAGTTACAGAAGAAATGTTGATGGAAGAGCTAGAAAAGACTAGAAACTTGAACGCAAGATTAGTTAGTGTTACAGACCGTGCAGTAGAAAACGGCGATACGACTATCATCGATTACAAAGGCTTCGTAGGAGAACACCAATTTGATGGTGGTACAGCAGAAGGCCAAGAACTCGAAATCGGTTCAAATAAATTTATTCCTGGATTCGAAGAGCAATTGATCGGCGCTA
>JAWSUW010000006.1:2007-36797 GCA_033549245.1 Bacillota bacterium
GTCGGAGAAGAAGTCAAAGTGAACGTTACGTTCCCTGAGACATATCATTCAGAGGAACTCGCTGGCAAAGAAGCAATTTTTATTGTAAATGTAAATGATATAAAAATGAAGGAATTACCGGTTCTAGATGATGAGTTTGCAAAAGATGTCTCGGAATTCGATACTCTTGATGAATACAAAGCGAGCATAAAAAAAGAACTTGAAGAATCATCAAAAGACAGCGCTGAAGCTGCTCAAAGAGATAAAGTCATTGAAGCTGTCGCTGGACTACTCGAGGTTGAAATCCCAGAGAAAATGGTAGACGGTGAAGTTGACGGGATGCTTAGAGATTTCGATCAACAACTCAAATATCAAGGATTGAGCCTTGAGCAATACATTCAGTTCACAGGTGGAAAAATCGACGATCTTAAAGTTCAAATGAGACCTGACGCACTCATGCGTGTCAAAACAGGTATGGTCATCGAAAAAGTAGCAGAGCAAGAAAACCTTGAAGTGACTGAAGCTGAGATCGATGCTGAAATAGCTAGAATCGCTGAAATTCAAAATAAATCCGTAGATGAAACCAGAAAAATATTCGAACAAAACGATTTTGAATATTTGAAAGAGAATTTGAAATCAAAGAAAGCAGTTGATTTCCTAGTAAGTCAAGCAAAGTTGGTCTAATCCCCAACAGGAGGTGTTAAATGGCAAATTATGTTCCTTATGTAATAGAACAAACAAGCAAAGGCGAGAGATCTTATGATATCTATTCCAGACTTTTAAAGGATAGAATCGTGTTCATAAGTGGAGAAATCGACGATTACATGTCAAATGTAGTCATCGCTCAACTCTTGTTTCTCGAAGCAGAAGATCCAGACAAGGATATCAGTATCTACATCAACAGCCCGGGTGGATCCATCACTGCCGGTATGGCAATATTTGACACAATGGAGTACATCAAACCTGATGTTTCAACCATCTGTGTCGGTATGGCGGCAAGTATGGGAGCGTTCCTGCTCGCAGCTGGTGAAAAAGGCAAAAGATATGCGCTTGCGAACGCTGAAGTGATGATCCATCAGCCACTGGGTGGTGCGAGAGGTCAAGCTTCAGATATCAAAATCCAAGCGGACAGAATCATAAAATTGAGAAAAGACTTGAACAATATTTTAAGTCAAAAGACAGGCAAACCTTTAAAGCAAATTGAAAAAGATACAGACAGAGATTTCTTTATGACAGCAGAAGAAGCAGTTGCATATGGTCTTATAGACAAGGTTTTTACAAAGAGATAGTAATTGGAAATGAGGTAAGAAATGGATAAACCGACTTTGAAGTGTTCTTTCTGCGGCAAAAGTCAAGAGCAAGTAAAGCGTTTGATCGCTGGTCCGAATGTCTACATTTGTGATGAGTGCATCGAACTTTGCAATGAGATATTGGAAGAGGAACTCGCTATTTACAAAGGCGACGATCTATTGGAGTGGACTATTGAGGAACTTCCAAAACCTTCTGAAATCAAAGCAATTCTAGATGCTTACGTGATTGGTCAGGAACGTGCCAAAAAAACACTTTCCGTGGCAATGTACAATCATTACAAACGCATTCAATCTGAAACCGAAGACGATGAAGTGGAACTTCAAAAGAGCAACATCCTTTTGATTGGTCCTACGGGTTCGGGTAAGACGCTGCTCGCACAGACACTGGCCAAAATCCTCGATGTGCCGTTTGCCATTGCAGATGCCACAGCTTTGACTGAAGCCGGTTATGTTGGCGAAGATGTCGAAAACATCATTTTGAAGCTTGTTCAAGCTGCAGATTATGACATCGAACGTGCACAAAAGGGTATTATTTACATCGACGAAATCGATAAAATCACACGCAAATCGGAAAATCCTTCGATTACGCGTGATGTTTCCGGAGAAGGCGTACAACAAGCTCTTCTCAAAATTATAGAAGGTACTGTTGCCAATGTTCCACCACAAGGTGGTAGAAAGCATCCGCATCAGGAATTCCTGCAAGTGGATACCACTAATATTCTGTTTATTGTAGGGGGTGCCTTTGATGGCATGGACTCCATCATCAAATCAAGAATAAGTGAAAAAGCCATGGGATTCGGCGCGACCGTCACAAGCAAAAAGAACGTTTCACTTGGTGAACTTTTTGATAAAATCGAGCCAAAAGACTTACTCAAGTTCGGTTTGATTCCTGAGTTTGTCGGAAGGGTACCAGTTGTGGTTTCCCTACACGAACTCGATCAGGAAGCATTGGTCAGGATCCTCAAAGAACCTAAAAACGCTATTATCAAGCAATATCAGAAGATGTTGAAACTCGATTCCGTCGAGCTCGAATTTGATGATGAGGCATTGGTGGAAGTTGCCAAACTTGCGATAGAACGCAAGACTGGTGCCCGTGGTTTGAGATCAATCCTTGAGAACATTATGATGGAAATCATGTATGAGATCCCTTCAAGAGATGACATCAAAAAATGCATAGTCACCAAAGAGACAATACACAATCATCAATTGCCGACTCTTGTTCTTATGGACTCGTCAAAAGATACATCAAAAATCAAATCAACCAAAGAAAGTAAAGAAAGTGTATCCTAAAACAATAAGGGCGAGCGGAAGCTCGTTCTTTCGTTTAATTTCTCCAAAAGGGGTATGAATATCGTAGAAGAAAGAGGTGATTGCATGGAAACTGAAAATAAAGTCATCAATTTGCCATTGATTCCACTTAGAGGACTTTCCATATTCCCATATATGGTACTTCATTTTGACGTGGGTAGAAAAAAATCGATAAAAGCACTCGAAGCTGCAATGGCTAAAGACCAAAGAATATTTTTAACAACACAATTTGATATCGACAACGACTCTCCAGAATCGACAGACTTTTATAAAGTAGGTACCATCTGTAAAATCAAACAAATGCTAAAACTCCCGGGTGATGCAATCCGAGTTTTGGTGGAAGGCATTCAACGTGCCGAAGTGGAACTCATTACTGAAGAAGAGCCCTATTTCCGTGTGGAAGTGAAGACGTATCTCGACAGCCTTGAAATAGACAAGGAAACACGAGCACTAATGAGAAGTGCCATTTCAGCATTTGAAAAGTATATTGCCATCAGTAACCGCGTCAGTCCTGATGTTATCCTATCTGTGTCCGCAATCGATGAACCTGGTAGACTATCAGACATCATCGCAGCTCAGATCACACTAAAGACTGAACAAAAACAAGAACTGATCAATGCCATCGATGTCAAAGAGCGTCTTGAGCATTTGCTTAAAATCCTTTTGACTGAGATTGAAATTTTGGAAGTTGAGAAAAACATCAACGACAAGGTGAAAAATCAGATCAACAAATCTCAAAAAGAATACTATCTTCGTGAGCAGATCAAAGCCATCAGAGATGAACTTGGTGAAGAGGAAGCACAAGAAGACGAAATAGAAGTGATGAGAAAACAACTCAAGAAGTTGAGACTATCTAAAAAAATCGAAAAGAAAGTATCTAATGAAATCGATAGATATTCAAGATTATCCCCATCTTCTGCGGAAAGTGGAGTCATAAGAAGTTATGTCAATTGGATTCTTGATCTACCGTGGAAAAAAGAAACTAAAGATGAAATCGATCTGGTAAAAGCTCAAGCTATTCTTGATGAAGATCACTTTGGACTTGAAAGTGTCAAAGAAAGAGTCGTGGAGTACCTTGCGGTAAGAGATCTGACCCACAGCATGAAAGGTCCGATTATTTGCTTGGTAGGCCCTCCAGGTGTAGGTAAGACTTCCATAGCCAAGTCTATCGCCAGATCACTTAATCGTGAGTTCGTTAGAATGTCACTTGGTGGTGTGAGAGACGAGGCTGAGATCAGAGGACACAGAAGAACATACATCGGCGCGATTCCTGGTCGAATCATCAATGGCATCAAAGAAGCGGGCACAAAAAATCCCGTATTCCTTTTTGATGAGATTGACAAGGTTTCTAGTGACTTCAGAGGCGATCCGGCATCTGCGTTACTTGAAGTGCTCGATCCGGAGCAAAACAAGGAATTCACAGATCACTATTTGGAAGTGCCTTTCGATCTGTCGAAAGTCATGTTCATAACGACAGCCAACTCGCTCATGACCATTCCGAGACCACTCCTTGACCGTATGGAGGTCATTCAGGTTTCGGGTTATACAGAATATGAAAAACTCAATATCGCCAAGAAATATCTGGTTCCTAAGGAAATGGAAGAGCATGGTATGGCGAAATCGAGTCTATCGCTCTCAGATGAAGCGCTATTAGAGCTCATCAGAAAATACACCAGAGAATCCGGTGTTCGTGAGCTTGAGAGAAAGATTGCCAACATCTGTAGAAAAGCTGCAGTCAGGGTAGTAAAAGGTGAAGTTAAAACTGTAAGGATCACAGATAAGAATGTCGACAAGTATCTCGGCAAGTCCAAATACCACTATGACTTGATTGCTGAAGAAGATCAAATCGGAATAGTTACAGGACTCGCATGGACAACTGTCGGTGGAGATACGCTTTCCATTGAAGTCAACACCATGAAGGGTAAAGGAAAATTGCAGCTCACAGGCCAACTGGGAGATGTGATGAAGGAATCCGCACAAGCCGGACTATCGTACATCAGAACCATCGCTGCGAAGTATGGGATTGAAGAGAATTTCTACGAGACGCTCGACATGCATGTGCATATTCCAGAAGGTGCGATTCCAAAAGACGGTCCATCTGCCGGAATCACTATGGCAACGGCCATGATTTCAGCGTTATCCGGAATACCGGTAAACCGTTTTGTCGCCATGACCGGTGAGATTACTCTCCGTGGTCGCGTACTTCCAATAGGTGGTTTCAAAGAGAAAGCCCTTGCCGCGAAACGTGCCGGCATAAAGAAAATTCTTTTCCCATATGAGAACCTCAAAGATCTGGAAGATATTCCGGAGACCATTAAAAAGGAAATTGAATTTGTGGCTGTAAAGAGCATGGATGAAGTCCTTGAACACGCACTCGTGAAAGAGGAGTTAAAAAAATGAAGATAAAAAACAGCCAATTTGTAATCAGTGCAGTGGCGAAATCACAATATCCGGATGATGAATTGCCTGAAATCGCATTTGCGGGAAGATCCAATGTCGGGAAATCATCGATGATCAACATGATTCTCAACAGAAAAGGGCTTGCGAAAACAAGTTCCACTCCAGGTAAGACGCAGCTTGTCAATTTTTATGACATCGATGGCCTATTCAGATTCGTCGACCTACCGGGATACGGCTTTGCCAAAGTATCAAAGGAAAAGAAGGCGACCTGGGGAAAAATCATTGAGACTTATTTGGAATCACGCGAGAATCTGCTTGAGGTATTCCAGCTGGTGGACATCAGACACAAACCGTCCGGTGAGGACAAGCAGATGTATGAATGGATCAGAGCTTCCGGATTCAGTGGGATAGTCATTGCGACTAAAACCGACAAATTGAGCAAGCAACAAATCGATAAGCAACTGAAAATCATAAAAAGTGAACTTCAAATGGAAGACGATGGAATCATCATACCTATATCCTCATCAGAAAAAAAGGGGAAATACGACGTGTGGGATTTGGTCAACAGTATTTTTGAAGTCAACGAAAAAGATATATTCATAGAACGACAAGTAGGGGCGTAAAATTCAGGAGGTAGCATATGGCAAACAATCCAATGGTGACAATGACACTCGAGAGTGGAAAGACCATCAAAATCGAATTGTATCCGGAGATCGCTCCGAATACTGTAAACAATTTTATTAGCTTGGTACAAAAAGGGTTTTATAACGGTCTCATTTTTCACCGTGTAATCAAGGGTTTCATGATTCAAGGTGGATGCCCGGACGGTACAGGAATGGGCGGCCCAGGTTATGGCATCAAAGGGGAGTTCATCACAAATGGTGTTCAGAACAACCTTAAACATGACAAAGGCGTATTGTCCATGGCGAGATCGCAAAGTCCGAACTCAGCAGGAAGTCAGTTTTTCATTATGCATGAATATTCACCTCATCTTGATGGTCAGTATGCGGCTTTTGGAAAAGTTATCGAAGGTATTGAAGTGGTTGATGAAATCGCTACAGTCAAAACTGGATATGGAGATCGACCAGTGGTTGACCAACGTATCCAGGAAGTCACAGTGGATCTTGATGGTGTAGACTATCCTGAACCAACAAAAATGTAACGAAAAAAGGGCTTTTGCAGTTTGACTGCAAAAGCCCTTTAATCAGCATTTTTTATTTTTGATTGCTACCTAATACGTTAAGGATCTTATGCTTAACCATTCCGTAGATAGCATCTCTAGCAGGAGATAAATATTTTCTTGGATCGAAATTGCTTGGGTCTTCAGCGAATTGCTTTCTGATGACACCAGTCATAGCAAGTCTTAAGTCTGAATCGATATTGATTTTACAAACGCCATACTGAGCAGCCTCACGAAGCATGGATTCAGGACAGCCTTTTGCATCTTTAAGTTCACCACCGAACTCGTTGCACATAGTCACATACTCAGGAATAACTGAGGATGCACCGTGAAGAACAAGTGGGAAGCCAGGTAATAGATCGGAAATTTTCTTAAGACGCTCTATATCGAGCTTAGGGTCTGAATCCGCTGCGAACTTGTATGCACCGTGGCTTGTTCCAATTGCAATCGCAAGTGAATCACAGCCTGTACGTTTTACAAAATCAACTGCTTGATCTGGATCAGTGTAGGTTGCGTCTTCCGCAGAAACGTTGACCGCATCTTCGATACCGGCAAGTCTTCCCAGTTCAGCCTCAACGACAACACCTCTAGCATGTGCATATTCGACAACACGCTTGGTGAGCGCTACGTTCTCTTCGTATGAATGATGTGAACCATCGATCATAACTGATGTAAAACCATCATCGATACATGATTTGCAAATTTCAAAATCTTCACCGTGGTCAAGATGTAATACGATATCCAGTTCAGGATTTTCGATTAGTGCGGCTTCCACCAATTTTTTCAAATATACTGGACTTGCATATTTTCTGGCACCAGCTGATACTTGAAGAATCACAGGTGATTTTGTTTCCGCAGCTGCTTTAACGATACCTTGGATGATTTCCATGTTATTAACGTTGAAAGCACCTACCGCATAACCGCCTTCGTAGGCTTTTTTAAACATTTCTTTTGATGTTACTAATGGCACTTGATCACTCCCTTTGTATGAATTAAGTGCAAATCTTGATTACAAGGGTATTAACATTATCCTGCTATATATGATATTATAAAGCATGTCATTTGAAAATGCCAGTAGAATAGGAGCATAATTGATGAAATTTCCAGAAGTATTCATAGATCGGATGAGAAAGACATTAGGTGACGACTATGAAGCATTCGAGCAATCGTTTGACGAGCCGGTCTTCACAGGACTGAGAGTCAATACAGAAAAAATTTCCGTATCCGATTTTTTGGAATTGTTTCCATATCCACTTAAACCTATACCGTGGACAAAAGACGGATTCTATTATAATATTGAAGATCCGGTAACAAAGCATCCTTATTACCACGCAGGACTTTATTACATCCAAGAACCTTCTGCAATGGCGCCAGTCAACATTTTAGAGCCATCAAGAGGAGATGTCTGCATAGATCTTTGCGCTGCTCCGGGGGGCAAATCGATGCAAATAGCCGCAGCCATTGGTGAGTCGGGAATTTTAGTCTCAAACGACATCAATGACAGTCGGATAAAAGCTATAGTTAGGAATGTTGAAAAATATGGACTCAGAAATGTCGTTGTAATCAATGAAGCTCCATCGAGAATTGCGAGCCGTATGGGTAATTGTTTTGATGCGGTGTTGGTGGATGCCCCATGTTCCGGTGAAGGGATGTTCAAAAAAGATAGAAAGGCTGTAAAGTCTTGGGAAACTTTTGGACCTGAGGAGTGTCAGGTCATTCAACGGGAGATCATCGACAATTTGGATCGTTTGACAAAACCTAATTCGAAAATCGTTTATTCAACTTGTACATTTTCTCAGATGGAGAATGAAGAGCAAATAAAACATCTGACCAGTGACTATAAATGTTTCATTGAAAAGCCGATTCATGTTCCTTCCATAAGTGTGGATGGGCACATGGCACACATTTGGCCCCATCTTCACGAAGGAGAAGGACATTTCATCAGCAGTTTATGGACAAATGGAACACTTGAAGGTGTGGATTTGGAGGAATACGAATCCAATGATCCTCATCCTTTGCTACAGGATTTTATGGCAACCCATTTCAAAACGAAAGCGCTCAATGGACATTTCACCACTGAAAAAGATCGCATTTACTTAAAACCGAATAAAAAACTTCCTCTTGGAGGTATTCGTGTAGTGAGGGAAGGACTTTTGGTGGGAGAACTTAAGAAAGAACGATTCACACCCAGTCAGGCGCTTGCTTTATATCTCAAAAAGTCGGATTTTGAACCGATTGTGGATCTTCCATCTGATTCAATTAATGCAATAAAATATCTGAAAGGTGAAACTATACATCTGGATATAACAACAGAAGGAGTTCATTTGGTTTGTACGGATGGATTTCCAATAGGATGGGCAAAAATCAACAGGGGTACGCTTAAAAACATGTATCCCGTATCTTGGAGAATGCAATAGGAGGAAACAATGGGAGAAAAAATGAGACTCGACAAACTGCTTTCAAACATGGGATTGGGATCGAGAAAAGAAATGAACGATGCCCTAAGATATGGTTGGGTCAAAGTCAACGGGGTCGTCATGAAATATGGAAAAGAGAAAGTGGATGTGGAAACGGATGAAATCCTTTATGAAGGCAAGCCAGTGAAGTATCAGAAATATGCCACACTCATTATGAACAAACCACAAGGGGTCATTTCAGCGACTGATGACCATAGACATCAAACTGTTGTGGATCTACTTGAGGAACCATGGAGCAACATGAACCTCTTTCCGGTAGGAAGATTGGACATTGATACCGAAGGGCTTCTCATTCTTACAAATGATGGTGCACTTTCTCACAATTTATTATCTCCGAAAAAGCACGTCCCGAAAACCTACTATGCTAAAATTGATCAACCAGTAGACGAAAAAGATATTGAACTTTTTAGATCGGGAGTCACACTTGAAGACGATTATTTATGTAAACCTGCTGAGCTTAAAGTGATTGATGTGAATGAATCTGGAATATCAGAGATTGAGCTCGTCATTTATGAGGGCAAGTTCCATCAAGTAAAGCGTATGTTTGAAAGTGTCGGCAAGAACGTGCTTTATTTGAAAAGAATAAAAATGGGTGGACTTGACCTCGATCCCGAGTTGATGCTTGGTGAGTATAGGGAACTGACTGAGGAAGAGATGGAACTCCTTAAGATGAAATAAAAAAAAGAGCGCTATGCGCTCTTTTTTACCTTCTCTGCCCAGCAAGAACCTTGATCAAAGTATCCAGATCATCGTTCATACTGATTTTAAAATCACCAGCACGAAGTTTGCTGTCATAACCCATTTCAATCAATCGTTTGACAAAAGAGTTGACGTCATCAATATAACCTTCGGATTGCAACTTTTGACCTATGCTATATCCAGTCGAGCCTTCTGCGACCGTGAAAGTCTTGAGGTCTAGTGGAGCTTCGGGTGTAGGATCTACAGGATCCTCAGGTTCAGGTGTTTCATCTACAGGTTCATCAGGAACCTCAGGAGTCACTATGATTACCGGTGGATCATCCAGTTGCTCCTGGTCTATTTCTGACGTGATCGGTGCATCGATATCGATACTTAGAGTATCTGATATTTTCCATGAAACGGAAACGAAAATCATCGCAATGATCAAGAGAGAAACAAAAATATCACTTATATCATAGAAAAAATCTTTAATTTTTTCAAACATTACATGCCTCCAATGTTGGTATTCTATTAATAGGATATCACAAAATTATTAGAATCTCAAAGTATTGTTCCTTCCAAACAGATTACTTTCATGTTACAATTTTTTTAGAGGTGCAGGGGATGTTTGGGAAACTTGAATACAGTGATATAGAAATGATGAGAGAATACATTGAGACATATGATGAAGAAACGATATATTTGAAAAAGCCTCTGGAAGATTTCAGTAAAGGACTTAATAATGGAATTTTTTACGGTTACATGGAACAAAAGGCGTTGAAGGGAATGTTTTACTTTTCAAAGAAAAGTGCTTTGGCGCTTCACTTCTCGGATAACAAAGTCCTTGGGAACTTGAATGTGCTCAAATCGATCAAGCTACACAAACCTAAATTTGTTAAAGGCCCAAAAGTTCAGGTCGAAGCCATTTATAAGATGCTATGCAGATCGGTGAGTGAGATCAAGGAAACCAATTCGATTTTGATGGGTTTTGAAGGAAGCATAAAGGAATGTTTGCCTGATAGTGCCTATACAGTTGTCGATGGAGAGGCTCTCACTATCGAGAACTCAAAATTTATGGAAAATCTGTTTAAAGATATAAAATTTTTCATTGAAGTAGAACAACATTTTGGAAGGCATATCAAGGCGATCAATGACATTTTGAAAGAGCTGAGAGCAATGATGAAAGAAGGCAATTATGTCCTTTTTCTGCATGGAACCCAAATTGTGGCACAAGGACTCATAGAAGATGAAACCGATGAAATTGGCATAATTGGAGGTATCTATGTCTCTGAAACCTATAGAAGAAAAGGTCTTGGCTATGTGATATCTTGTCTTTTGACCAAAAAGATTTTGGAACGACATAAAAAAGCCTATCTGTTTGTCGTGGGCAACAATCTTGAAGCCATACGATTATATGAAAAAATCGGTTACACCGTAAAATCGCAATACACTGTACTGTCAATCGCCTATTGAAATGAGGAAGAAATGAAGAGAATAGAAATTACAGCCAATGAGGCTGAGCAAAGACTGGATAGATTTTTACTTAAGTATTTCAACAACACCACACGGAGCAACATCTATAAACTATTGCGTAAAAAGGTATTTAAAATCAATGGTGTCAGAACAACCAAGGAAGACTATTTTCTGAAACTGGATGACGTCATTGAAGTCTTTTTAAGTGATGAAAGTTTCGATGCCATGATCAAACCAGAAATTGTGACAATACCGGACCAAATCGGACTGGATATTGTCTATGAAGATGATGAGTTATTGGTCGTCAACAAGCCCAAAGGCATGTTGACACATCCGGATAAGGATGAGTATCGCAACACGCTTGCCACTATCGTACAATTTTATCTTAAAAATCTGTGCACCAAAACGTTCAAACCGGCACCAGTTCATAGATTGGACAAGAACACCAGCGGACTCGTGATATTCGCCAAAACCTATGATGCTCTTAAAAAGTACAATGCTCTGATGCGAGAGAGATCGATCAAGAAGTTTTATCAGTGTGTGGTCGAGGGAGAAATCGCAAAGCAAGGAGAGGTAAAAGGCTATTTGATCAAGGATGAGGTCAGAAATACTGTTCGTATCGTTCCACATGATACAGACGAGGCAAAATTCTGCCATACTCTTTATAGACCAATTGAAAGATTTGGAAACTACACTCTTGTGGAAGTGGAACTCCTCACAGGCAGAAGTCATCAGATCAGAGCCAGCATGCAGTTGATCGGACATTCCATTGTCGGCGACCTGAAATATGGTGGCAGAAGATATGGAGACATCAATAATCAATTACTGCACAGTTACAAGCTCATATTGGGTGACAAGACATTTGAAGCTGGGTCTACTGATATTGTCGCATTTATAGAAAGTATCAAGAAAAGGTGAGATTATGATTGAGTCCATGCATGTTGTGAAAAAGTTGATAGAGAGATATGATTACGGCGGTGCTCTTGAAGTTCTCAAAGAGAAAAACCTTTATGACACCAATGCGGCTGTGATTGTTGACGCATGCCGTTATGCGGTCAATTTTGATTTCGAGACCGCCCGCAAAAAGCTCAACAATCTGTCACCTGACTTGATGAAGGATTCGAGACTTAATGCCATCAAAAAGAACTTCGAAGCCCTCAATGAAGGTCAACCTGACGCACTGATGTCGGAACTCCTTGAGAATTTGAAATTTCAGCTCGTCAATGAGGAGTACATCGATTTTCTAGGTAGAATTTATAGATTCAAAGAGGCAATCTATAAGTATATGTTCATAAAAACACAAATGCAGGATCGCCCTTTTACTTTTCAAATGAAATTTCTGCAGAAAAAAGAGATTTTAAAGATTCTTAGAAACCACTATAAAATATTCAACAGCAACCTCATCTATGCGCTCAATTCTTATTTTAAAAAGCATGCCAAGCAAAATGACCGCATCGATAAGATCATAGTAATCATGAATACAGAAAAAATGAATCAGCTCATTGAACTCAGACACGAATCTTTGATCGGACATGGGTTCAAAGGAGTCAGTCTAGAGGAAATACAAAAGGTTTACGGTAATCCTTATAATGTGCTTGATGATTTCAGGGAATGCTTGGAAGCGCTCAAGGTAGAAGTTTACAGCTATAAATATACGGACATCAATAAACTCATTCTTAAGTTTTTAGCAGAATCCAGTGAAAAAGCAAATCAATAGATAATTATGAGGAGGCTTACATGATCAAACTGAACGTCAATGGATACGGCATTGTTGAAGCTAATGAAACAGACACTTATGAGGACGTCATAAGGAGATTGCAGACTGAGTCAATGCCTACTATTATGGCTGTAAGATGCGGCAATATTTTGAAAGAATTGACCCAGCAGATTTCAGAGGATTGTGAAATCCATCTAATTGATCTTTCTTATTCCGATGGAATCAGGATTTATCAGCGCGGACTTTCATTCATTATGATCAGAGCGGCGATTGAATGTTTTGACGGAATTAAGGTGCGCGTGGAACATTCTCTTAGCAAAGGACTCTACTGTGAGTTTGACTATGCGAGAAGATTGAACCATGATGATTATGAACTCATCAAAGATAAAATGCATGAACTCATTGAACGCGATCTTCCTTTTGTGAAGTTCACCAGTACTATTGCGGAAGCCTCTGAAGCCTTCAAGAGACAAAACATGTTCTCAAAAGTCAATCTACTGAAATACAGACCCAAGAATTACATAAGACTGTATGAGTGCGAAGGAATTGTGAATTACTTCTATGGGTACATGGTGCCGAGTACGGGTTATATAAAGCAGTTTGATATCATCAAATATGATGAGGGGATGATTCTCATGCATCCAATCAGCTCAAATCCATTTGAGTTGCCTGAGTTTGTGGAGTCACCCAAAATAGCTGATGTATTCAAAGAATCCGAGCGATGGTCAGATATACTCAACATAAGTTATGTGAGCAATTTGAACGATATCATCATGAAAGATGAACATCACGAATTGATTCAGATTGCAGAAGCATTGCATGAAAAGAAAATTGCATACATCGCAGATGAGATTACGAAGAAGAACAAAAGGGTCATTTTGATCGCGGGACCTTCATCATCAGGAAAAACAACATTTGCCAACAGACTTAGAATTCAACTGAAAGTCAATGGTATGGATCCCGTTACTGTTTCTACCGACAATTATTTTGTGAACCGAGATAAAACGCCACTAGACTCTGATGGCAATTACGATTTTGAATCGCTTGAGGCGGTTGACGTGGAACTTTTCAACAAAAACCTCATGTCACTGCTTGACGGAGACCCTGTAGATTTACCGGTATTCGATTTCCAGACAGGAACGAGAATGTATAAGAACAATCCAATCCAAATCGATGAGGACCAACCAATCATCATCGAGGGCATTCATGGACTCAATGATTTATTGACGGAAAAAATATTCAAAAGAGACAAATTTAAAATCTATGTCAGCGCACTGACCCAACTCAACATTGATGAACACAATCGCGTTCCAACCACTCAAACGAGACTTCTTAGACGTATTGTCAGAGACAACCAGTTTAGAGGTCATACTGCAAAAAGAACAATAGGAATGTGGCCATCGGTTCGCCGTGGAGAAGAGAAATATATCTTTCCATTCCAAGAAAGAGCGGATGAAGTGTTTAACACATCTCTGCCGTATGAACTTGCAGTACTCAAAAAACATGCCTTACCGCTGCTTGAGGAAATCGGACCGGATGAGCCAGAATATGCTGAAGCTTTGATGCTTAGAAAATTCCTGAATTATTTCAAATCCATAAATGATGATGACATGGTGCCCAAGATTTCAATATTGAAGGAATTCATAGGTGGCAGCGGTTTTGATCTCTAATAGGTGTCATGGAGGTTTTTATGCAAAACAACCGTAAGGAATCGAAATCAAATATCGTGCTTTTTGTCTTGTTATCCAGTTTTCTTATGTTGAATACGTTCGTTGTGTTTCCTTATTTCGAAAGATATGTAAGCGGTTATTTTGCAGTGGTTTTAGGTCTCGACATCATTGTTTTTTCACTACTCGCCAATGCTGCTTATTATAACAGCAGAACTAGAATCAACACTTGGAACATAGCGGTTTCTTATTTTTCTTTTCTGTTGATTATCAATTACATCTTAGCGCTCGGTCTTCATTTCATTGATAATGAACGCTTTATGGATCTGATTATCTATCTGCTTGGTACAGGACGGCTGTTCTTCGTATTGGGATGTATACCACTCCAATATGCAAGAAGGCTTTCCATAGTTTTCAAAGGATATTTGCAAATGACCATCAGTGCCTTTATTCTGATGGTTGTTCAGTTGGTGGTACTTATAATTTTCATAAAGTTCAAAGTCAACATCTCCAATGTCATTTTCTTGATCAATGCGCTTACCGCAACGATTTTATTGGTCTTTGTGCTGAATAGGATCCTCACAGAGGAAAAAAATGAATCTAGGATGATGACTTTGGGTTTTGCGCTAATGTTTTTGGGACAGGTATACCTGACACTTTCAAGGATGAGTACAGAAAATATCATTCAAGGGCACTTCTTTCAGATCATTGGTATCGGGTATTATTATTTTTCATTGAACCGTAGTAATTTGATCATCCCGGAACAAGAACATCTGGTCTTACAAAATCAGTTCAATCTTTATGCTAAGAATTTAAAGAAAATCATAGATAAGAAAACACTACAGGTGAGAGAAATCAATGATAAGTTGATTGACGACCTTGAGTACGCCAAAAAGATTCAACAGTCTTTACTTCCCAAGACCAAAGTCAATTATAGAGATGTCACTTTCCTATCAGAATATTTCCCATGTGAAAGACTGAGTGGTGACTTTTTTGATCTTTACAGACTGGATGATGACCATATCGCACTATACCTGATGGATGTTTCCGGACATGGTATATCTGCGGCGCTCATGACCATGTTCAGTAGCAATTATCTAAAATCGAACGATCAGAATCTAATGAGATACAGAGGGTATAAACCCGATCTCAATCTCAAGCACTTTTATGATCAGTTCAACCTGATGAATTTTCCAGATGAGATGCATATGGTCCTCTTATACGCCACACTGGACTTGAATACCAAAGTGTTGACTTATTGTTCGGGGGGACTCAATTGCAATCCTATCCGGTTCAGGAAAAACGGCAAGGTAGAGTACCTGGATAAAAGCAAAGGGTTTCCAATATGCAAACTGAGTGATTATTACACACCGGAATTTGTCAGTGAAAAGATCATACTTGAAAAAGGTGACCGCGTCTTATTTTACACTGATGGACTGATTGATTCAGAGAAGAACGGAGTGTTTGATCTCGAAAGTTTGGTTGAGTTTTATAGGGAAAATGCCGATTTTTCACTACGTGAGATCAATGAACGTCTTCTTGCTAAAATTAATCCAGTCAAAGATGAGCTTAACGACGATATCACTTACATCTTTATGGAAGTGTGAATTTGCCGTCTATTGACGTGTAGATATCAAAACTATATAATGTAAATAGTTGTAAAATTATTTTTAAGAGGGTCAGGTGGTTATGAAAGACGCAATTGTATTAAAGGATTTGGAACAAATCAAGGCTGTTTCTCAACAGTATCGGTTGAACATCATCGATGCATTCAACAATCAACCCAAAACTGCAAAGCAGATTGCCGAGTGTCTTAAAGAACCTCACGGGCGCGTCAATTATCATATTAAAATGCTCGAAAAAGTTGGAATTGTAGAATTAATTGAAGAAGTATCAAAATTGGGTGTCGTAGAAAAGTATTATTGTCCCGTTGCTTATAAAATCTTGATTGACAGCAGTGCGGTGACTCTTGATGATGTAATGAACGATACAATCAGCAAGGTGTCGATTGCTTTTTTTGAAGCGGTTTCCAAAGACTTTTACGAATCTATTGAAAGATTACAAGATGGGCCGACCAAGAAAATATCCTATTCAGGGGATTATTATCTGACGGATCTCGAAGCCAAAACATTGAATAGAGAGATCAGTACGGTTGTAGAAGCTTTTTTGAAAGATAAGGAAGAACCTAGAGAGGGCACTTTCAGACATACGATTGCGCATCTGGTCATACCAATGCCCCCTAAGGAATAAAACTGGAGACAAAGATATGAAAAATAGACATAGATGTCTTTTGATTACAATTATAATGATGAGCACTTTTCTCTTTGGAGGGTGCTCCTCTTTTAATTCAAGCGACAAAGGGATGCCACCCAAACCACCGGAAATAGAAAATGGTGCTGTAGAGGAGGCTTATGAATTGAACCCTGCTCTAGCAAGAACAGAGACTTTGGTGGTTACCTCATCCAACTTGAGTCTTAATTTCCACCCATTTTACGCCTCAAGGACTACAGAGACTTGGGTAAGAGATCTGGTGTTTGAAGGACTTATGGGTCATGACCTTTCTGGTAACCCTGTGACCTTACTCGCGGAGACCTTTGTTATTAGTGAGGATGGGCTTGAATATACATTTAGAATTAAGGACAATTTATTGTTTCAAGACGGTTCCAGAGTGAAGATATCAGATGTTCAATTTTCTTATGAAGCACTTGCAAATGAACAGTATTCAGGCGAACATCGATTGTTCATTGATGGGGTGGTTGGTGTTGATGAATTCAGATCAGGCGAAGCAACAACCATTTCAGGAATTGAGCTTCTTGATGATAAGACGATTAAGTTCACATTTGAGTCTCCAAGCATCTACAATGTTTGGGGGTTTGAAACACCGATAATACCTGAACATGTGTATCAATTCTCCAGTTGGGACAATTTCCTTATGAATAGCAGCAATCCCATAGGAACGGGACCCATGGCTCTGGTGGCTGTAGAATCCGAGGAACAGATTGAACTGAAAAGAAGTGCCTTTCACCATGGTGTGAATTCAAATGTAAATCGAGTAATCATCAAGGCAATGAGCCCACAGATGGCCCTAGAGGCATTTAAAAATGGTTCTGTTGATATTATCACAGTTTCACCATCAAAAGAACATTTTGATTTACTTGAGAAAATTAGTTTTGCAAAGACATACGAATTTCCGTCAAACGCATTCAATTATATAGGCATTAATCACAATCACCCGATTCTTAAGGATAAAAAAGTAAGACAAGCGTTGGCGTATGCTCTCAATAGAGAAGAGTTCATTAATAACGAGTGGCAAAATCATGCCGTTTTAGCCAATTCGCCAGTACCGGAAACTCATTGGACTTACCCTGAAGAACAAGCACTCAATATATATAGTTATGATATTGAAAAAGCGAAAATATTGCTAGATGATGCCGGATGGATCCAGGATGATGAAAATAGCATTCGCATGAAAGACGGAGAACGGCTTGAACTCACAATCAATGCGTTCAGTGATGTCAGCTGGTCTTATAATCTTGCCAACGCCATGAAAGAACAGTGGGAAAAAATTGGAGCTGTTGTAAACGTGGAATTTATGGATTTCAATATGTTGAAAGATAAAGTATTCACTGATCGTTCTGCGATGATATGGGTTATGGCATGGCATCTTCCGGTCGATTATGATCCCGCCAGACTCTATGGATCTGTTGGGGCGGTCCCTGAAGGATATAATGCGGGAAGTTATAATAATCCAATTGCTGAAGAACTTTTTGTCAAACTCAGGACTGCTTATGATGACACGGTTAGAAGGAATCTTGTTTCGGATTGGATCAGTCTCGCCAATGAGGATCTGCCTTATATTTACATCGCACACCTTAACGAATTATGGGGAGTCAACGATCGAGTCGAGAATTTTGATATCGGGCCTTATAAAAACTGGGTTGGAAGTATTCAGGATATAGTTTTGAAGGTAATGGAATGATGATCAAGAAAAGTGATATAAAAAAAATCATGAATGCTCTGATGGTTGAACATTGGGGCATTTTGACCATTGATGACCACACTTTACCAAAACTGATTGAAAGAGAAAACCAGATCAGAGAATTACTGTTGAGAAGAGGAACGAAGGAATTTGAACAAGACATAGAAAAGCGTTTTTTGTTTTCTTGCGGGAAAAAAGTGGGAACCATCATCGCTATTGGTATTTCTTATGAGCCTATGGGAAGTGCAAATCAAAGCGCCATTGGGCTTGTGGACAACTTTTCCTGGGAACATGATTATCATAAGATTTTGAAGAATCTGTTACAAGCGATTCAGGTGGAATTCTCCAATATACTTGTTGATTTGGATGCCATTCCAGAATTATGTGTAGATACAGCTGATTATATAGATCGGGAAATAGGCCTTTATACTGGACTCGGAAAAATTGGGAAGAACCATTTCCTGATACATCCTAAGATGGGTACTCACTTTTTTATCGGTTATTTGATTTATGACAGTGTTCTGGATATTGACCCAGAGGCAATAAATCCACTTGATCTTGACAATACGGTCCTTGAGGAATGTGAGCAGTGTAATAGATGTGTCATTGCTTGTCCACCAAAGATATGTGGTGAAGCAATCATGGACTCAAATAAGTGCATCTCAATGCTCACACAAACCAAAAGAGAACTGAATGATCAGGAACGCAGATTGATTGGAAATAGGCTATATGGATGCAACATCTGTCAAAAGGTGTGCCCGATGAACAAAGACATAACCAGCCATCCAAGTTTGAACACCCATTCCGATAATAGGGTCGATTTACATGAACTGCTTGACATGAACAACAAAACTTTTTCTGAAAAATTTGGAAATATGGGTTTCTCATGGCGGAGTTTGTGGGTTTATAAACGCAATGCACTGATTATTCTTGGCAATCATGGGAATCGCTCAGATCTTGAGATCCTTAAGAAACGATTGGATTTACAGAATAATCCAAGGCTTGAAGAAACATATTTATGGGCTGTAGGGAGACTGGAAAGTCGTGAAACTTAATGATATACTGTTAGTGATGTTATATTTTATGGGAGGCGTCATATGTCAAATGTACATGAACTCAATTATTTAAAGGACCAAGTCCAAGAACTTAAAGATCAAGGCGTTTACAGGATTTTACCAATCCTTGAAGGTGCGAATGAAGCGGAAATCATCCTCAATGGCCAATCGGTCATCAATTTGTCTTCTAACAATTATTTGGGATTTGCAAGCCATCCGAGATTGAAAGAAGCTGCAATCAAAGCTGTAGAAAAATACGGGGTTGGTTCAGGGGCTGTTCGTACAATCATCGGCAACATGGATATTCATGAAGAACTCGAAGTCAAACTTGCCAAGTTCAAGCGTGAAGAAGCGGTCATGGTATTCCAATCAGGTTTCAACTGTAATGCCGGAGCTATTCAAGCTATTACCAACAAAGGTGACTTGATTATTTCAGATGAACTCAATCATGCAAGCATAATAGATGGTGTCAGACTTTCAAGAGCGGACAAAGCTGTGTTTAAGCATAGTGACATGGAAGACTTGGTGAGAGTATTAGAAGAGAAAAGATCAAACTATGCCAACTGTTTAATCATTACAGATGGTGTTTTCAGTATGGATGGTGATCTTGCAAAATTACCTGAAATTGTTGAAATTGCTGAGAAATACAATTGTATGACTTATGTTGACGATGCACATGGATCAGGAGTTTTAGGTGAAAACGGTCGTGGAACAGTGGATCATTTCGGACTTCATGGAAGAATTGATTTTACAATAGGTACTCTATCCAAAGCGATTGGCGTCATCGGCGGTTATGTTGCGGGTAGTAAAGTCATGAAAGAATGGTTGCTTCACAGAGGACGTCCATTACTTTTCAGTACTTCCTTGCCACCAGCTGCAGTAGGTGCCATCATGGAAGCAGTCGATCTTTTAAGTTCAACAACAGAATATACTGATAGACTTTGGAGCAATGCAAAATTCTTCAAGGCGGAACTTGGAAAGCTTGGATACAATATAGGACATAGTGAAACACCGATTACTCCTGTGATTATTGGAGATGAAGCCAAGACAGTTGCATTTTCAAAGCGCATGCTTGAGAAAGGCGTTTTCGTTTCAGCCATTATTTTCCCTACTGTTCCAAAAGGAACCGGGCGCGTAAGATGCATGGTTACAGCTGGACATACAGAAGAACAACTGTCTAGAGCTGTCAAAGTATTTGAGGAAGTCGGCAAGGAAATGGGAATACTTTAATAAATTGTTTGCCGGTGCCATGCTGAAGGTATAATGATAATACGATAAATTGGTAGAGGATGGATGAATATGGAAAACAAATCAGGAATTTTACTTGAAAGTGGAACTGGCGAGGTTGAAATCCTTCACTTCACGGTATCTGGCGTTCATTATGCAATTAATGTTGTCAAAGTGAAAGAATTGCTTCAAATTGAAAACATATCCAAAATTCCAAATGCACATCCGGCCATTTCGGGGTTGTCATTGATCAGAGGTGAAATGATTTCTGTAGTGGATTTGCTTTATGTTCTCGAAGGTCAAAAGAATGAAAAAGTTAAAAATGGTATGACATTGGTATGTGAGTTCAACAAAATCAAGGTGGGTTTTGCCATAGAATCCGTACTTGGAATTCAACGTATCGGATGGAATGAGATCATGAAACCTGATGATCTCACATCGAATTCGTTGATTATCGGCAATATCAATCTTAACGGTGAAATCATAATGCTACTTGATTTCGAAAAGATCGTCATGGATATCAATCCCAATACTGGCATCAATATGGATCGAATCAAGGATATTGTTGTCAAGGATCGTTCAAGAATCAAGATCGCACTAGCCGACGATTCACCAATGATCCGTAAAGTCTTACTCGATACATTGACCAGAGCGGGTTTCACAAAGCTCAAGTTTTTCGATGATGGTATGGAAACACTGGATTATCTTCTAATGTTGGTGGAGAAAAAAGGTGAAAAATTCAAGGATGACATTGATTTATTGATTACTGATATTGAGATGCCTCAACTTGATGGACATTCATTGACTAGACGGGTGAAAGAACATCGCATTCTTAAAAACCTGCCGGTAATCATATTTTCCTCATTGATTACAGGAGATTTGCTTCATAAAGGTGAAGCAGTTGGTGCAGATGCCCAGATGAGTAAACCTGAGATTGAGAACTTGGTCAAATTGATAGATGAGATTTTAAATATCAAGTAAGTTCAAAAAAACAATAGGTGTCATATAGAATGTGAAAGCATTTTATATGACACCTTTTTAGCGCTTGGTCTTGACTGTACATAGGGGATAAAGTATAATAAATCGAATGAAAAGTTTAGTAATAATAAACTCAAAAAAGGAGAAATGGTTGTGAATATTGGTGAAAAAATTAAAAGACTAAGACTTGAAAACAACCTCACTCAAGAAGAATTAGCAGATCGCTGCGAACTGTCGAAGGGCTTTATATCACAATTGGAGAGAGATATGACGTCTCCTTCAATAGCTAGTTTGGTCGACATACTCGAAAGCCTTGGAACAAATTTACAAGCATTCTTCAGTGAGACAGTTGAAGAAAAAATCGTGTTTAGGCCAGAAGATTTTTTTGAGAAAGAAGATGAAATCACGGGTTATAATCTGGAGTGGATCATCCCGAATGCGCAAAAGAATATGATGGAACCGATCATGTTGACATTGGCACCCAATGGCGCTTATGATGCTCATGACCCACACGAGGGAGAAGAATTCGGTTTTGTGATCTCAGGTTCGGTCGTTGTACGACTGGGCGGAAAAAAGTATGTGGCCAAGGCTGGAGATTCAATTTATTATAAGGCCAATAAGAGTCATGAAATCATAAACAAAGGTAAAAGAGAAGCAAAAATTTTATTGGTTGGTACGCCACCCAATTTTTAATTCTTGGAGGCACTATTGAGTGATAAAATAGTAAAAGGCATAAATATTACAAAAGAATATAATGGTGTCGCTGTAGTAAAAAATATTGATTTTTGGGTAAAAAAGAATCAATTTTTGACAATTTTAGGACCAAGTGGATGTGGCAAAACGACTACACTCAGAATGATTGCCGGATTCGAGCGGCCAACTACCGGAACTATCTATTTTGAAGGCCACGACATTACTGATACACCTCCATATCTCAGGCAGATCAACACAGTATTTCAAAAATATGCCCTATTTCCGCACATGAATATTTATGAAAATGTTGCGTTTGGATTAAGAATCAAAAAAAATAGTGAAAAAGAAATTGCGTCCAAAGTATCAAAAATTTTGGAACTTGTAAATCTTTCGGGGTTTGAGAACAGAAAGATCAACTCACTTTCCGGTGGTCAGCAACAAAGAATCGCTATTGCCAGAGCGCTCGTCAACGAACCAAAAGTACTGCTGCTTGATGAACCGCTAGGAGCACTGGACCTGAAACTTAGGAAAGAAATGCAGCTGGAACTGAAAAATATGCAAAAAGAGCTTGGGATCACTTTTGTATATGTCACTCACGACCAGGAAGAGGCTCTCACTATGTCCGATAAGATTATCATCATGAACCATGGAGAAATTCAACAAATCGGATCTCCGACAGATATTTACAATGAACCTGAAAACAGGTTTGTTGCGGACTTTATAGGTGAAAGCAATATCTATGAGGGCATCATGATCAGGGATTATTTGGTGCGTTTTGCAGATCTTGAATTCGTTTGTGTGGATTCAGGCTTTGGCAATGAGACTTTCGTGGATGTAGTTATTCGCCCTGAGGATGTGAAGCTTATGGGTCCTGGTGAAGGTCAGTTGAATGGAGTTGTTCAGTCTGTAGTCTTCAAAGGTGTTCATTATGAGATGATTATCAAGGAATCCTCCAGAGAATGGATGGTCCATAGCACAGATAAGGTGGATGAAGGCGTTACTGTGGGAATTCAGATAGATCCTGATGATATTCATATCATGGAAAAGGAGGCATAAAGTGCTTAAACGTATTGCTTCTGGCCCATATTTGGTATGGATTGTACTGTTTATTCTGATTCCTATTCTTATGATAGGATTCTTCAGTATGGTTAGAACGGATGCGGAGACGGGTGCATACTATCTGACAGCCACCAATTTTGCGCGTGTTTTCGAACCCGTATATATTGCTGTTTGGACTCGATCAATAAAAATAGCTCTTGAGGCAACGGCTATTTGTCTTTTGCTCGGATATCCGATGGCCATGATTTTAGCTAAAATGAATACAAGGTATCGTACAATAGCGGTCATGCTTTTTGTTGTCCCTATGTGGATGAATTTCCTGCTCAGGACTTATGCATGGATGACTATTCTAGGAAAGAATGGAATTCTCAATAAGATACTGATGTTTTTCGGACTGCCGCAAATGACATTTTTATACTCTGAAGGTGCAGTACTTCTTGGTATGGTTTATAACTTTTTGCCTTTTATGGTGCTGCCGATTTATACGGTACTCTCGAAAATGGACCAAAGTCTTATCGAAGCCGCTGAGGATTTGGGTGGAAATAAGGTCAATGTGTTCAGAAAAATTATTTTCCCATTGTCGCTACCTGGTGTCGTATCAGGAACTTCAATGGTTTTCATGCCTGCCGTGAGCACATTCGTGATTTCCAACCTACTTTATGGTGGACAATACATGCTCATTGGTAATCTGATTGAACAGCAATTTCTGGTTGTTAATGACTGGTTCTTTGGATCGGCGATTTCAATCATTTTGATGATTCTCATTCTGGCGACCATGGCAGTGATGAACCGTCTCAGTGGTAATAACCCTGAGGAAGGAGGTGTGAATCTATGGTGAACAAATGGGTCAAGAGGCTCTATACGTTGCTTATTTTCACATTCCTATATGCACCAATTGTCGTTCTGATCGTTTTTTCGTTCAATGATTCAAAATCCACAGCAAGATGGGAAGGATTCACCCTGGATTGGTATCGAAGCCTGTTCCAAAACAGATATATTATGAAGTCGCTGTATTATACGGTATTAGTAGCAATAATATCATCGATTTCCGCAACAGCGATTGGCACTTTTGCGGCATTTGGAATTTTCTACATGAGGACGTGGAAGCAAAAGCTTGTACTCAATGTAAATTCAATTCCACTGCTGAATCCGGATATTGTCACTGGTGTTTCTTTGATGACATTGTTTGTTGCCATGAATATGGAGCTGGGCCTTATGACCATGATTATAGCGCATATAACTTTCAGTGTTCCCTATGTGGTTCTGTCAGTACTTCCAAAGTTCAAGCAGATGCCAGGCGAAATGCTTGAGGCTGCTATGGATCTGGGTGCCACACCGTGGTATGCCTTTAAAAATGTAATCTTACCTGAGATCAAACCTGGAATTATCACTGGGGGTCTCATTGCATTTACACTTTCCATTGATGACTTTGTCATCAGTTTTTTCACTACAGGAAGTGGTGTCAGCAATCTCTCCATTGCGATATATTCTATGGCGAGAAGAGGGATCAAACCTGAAATCAATGCCTTATCTACATTGATGTTCGCATCAGTGCTGATTTTACTTTTGATCATCAATAAAAGAACAAAGATAGAAGATATATAATCGAGGAGAGGAGAAAACAATGAAGAAAATAATAATTTTAGTTATGGTGATGGTTTTGACAACCGTTTTGTTTACTGCATGTGCACAAGAGGATAAAGTAGTTCTGAATGTTTACAACTGGGGCGATTACATCGATGAGGACATTTTCGAGATGTTCGAGGAAGAAACAGGGATTGAAATCAATTATGAGACCTATGCCACAAATGAGGAAATGTACACAAAAATAAAAAAGGGTGGCACTCAATATGATTTGGCCATCCCTTCAGAATATATGATAGAGAAAATGATCCGAGAAGAAATGCTTGAAACGATTGATTTGAGCAAGATTCCAAACTTCAAAAATATCGATGATGATTTTAAGAACTTATCATTCGATCCAGATAATGCCTATTCAGTACCATATTTTTGGGGAACTGTAGGTATCATCTACAACACTGAATTAATTGAAGAACCAATCAATTCATGGGATGTTTTATGGGATGAGAAATATGCTGGACAGTTCACGATGATGGATTCTCAAAGAGATTCTATCATGGTTGCTCTCAAGAAACTTGGGTATTCAATGAATACCAAAAATCTCGATGAACTTGAAGAAGCCAAGCAACTTTTAATTGAACAAAAACCTATGGTGCTTGCCTATGTTGGCGACAATGTCAAAGACATGTTGATCAGTGGAGAAGCGGCTATGGCAGTAGTTTGGTCAGGTGAAGCCAGTGCAGTCATACAGGAATATGATGAATTTGAATATGTCCTTCCTGTTGAAGGTTCAAACAAGTGGTTTGACAATATTGTTATTCCAAAAGGCGCCAAGAACATCGATGCAGCACACCAGTTCATCGATTTCCTATGTAGACCTGACATCGGATTTTTGAATGCTGATTATGTAGGATATTCTACAGTCAATACTGAGACGCTCAAACTGATCGATCCATCCCTGATGGGCACAACTTATGCTTATCCAGAGGATGAGTGGATTGAAAATTATGAGATTTTCAATGATCCAGGCGATTTCATATTGGAATACGATAGAATATGGACAGAAGTAAAAGCCAACTAGTGAGGTGAAAATATGATAATTGATGGAAAAGCGATAGCATTGAAGGTTAAGGAAAAAGCACGTAATTGTTGTAAGGATTGCATCCGGAAACCAAGCGTAGTTGCTATTATGTTAGGGGAGGACCCTTCAGCGGAATCCTATCTCCGAATGCTTGAAAAAACATGCAAGAGTGTGGACTTCGGCTATGAGCTACAACGCTATGAAACGACAATTTCCGAAGAGGAGTTGCTGGAAATCATCAAGACCAATAACGAAAATCCTACTGTTGACGGCATTATCGTTCAAATGCCATTGCCAGAACATATCAGTGAAGATCGTGTAATCATGGCCATAAATCCAAAGAAAGACCTTGATGGTTTTCATCCCATGAATGCCGGGAGACTCTTTAAGGGCGAAAAGGCTACAAGACCATGTACTCCACTTGCCGTCATGACCATCTTCAAGGAAATGGATATTGAGCTCGATGGTAAAGATATTGTTGTTATCGGAAGAAGCAATATTGTGGGGAAACCACTGGCTGTTATGTTGATGCACAAAAATGCGACAGTGACCATGTGTCATTCATACACTCAAGATCTCAAATCACATACGTTGGATGCAGATATCATTATAGTAGCAGTAGGTATTCCAAATTTCCTTACTGCGGATATGGTTAGCGACAAGGCGATTGTAATAGATGTCGGAATGAATGAAGTGGATGGCAAACTCGTTGGGGACGTGGATTTTGAAGCAGTCAAGGAAGTGGCATCTATGATTACTCCGGTCCCAGGAGGTGTGGGACCTGTTACCAATGCAGTATTATTGTTGAATTTATTAGAACATTTTAAAGGGGACAAACAGTGACTTTTCTAGGTATATTCATTACTATTGGTTCAATATTTGGTGCGATAGCTTTGCTTTCAAAAGGTAAAGATGAAAAATCGATCCATGTATATTCGGATTATAAAGTGCTGCTTAACGCTGTGATTGCATACAAAGAGGCAAACAAGGAATACGCAAAATCCATTCAAAAATTACAACCTTATATTGAGGATTTCGAAGCCTATGATTTTTCAAGGTATGATCTTTCAATGGATGGCAAATTTCTTACCGTATTCAACTTGAAGCCTGAGGAAGCTGAGGAACTCATCAATGAAATCGGTGGGGAATCTTATATCAATGGCAAATTCACTTATTTGACGCTAAGAAGGATCCATGATCTCAGTGAAGTCAAACCCATAGCTCACTTCAGCATGAAGCCTGAGGACAACCTCACAACTACGACGCATATCACGTATGATTTAAGTGGTTGTGTTACTGAAAATGGTGAGATCATTGAAAAAAAATGGGAAAACAAGATGTCGGTCTTTCACGATCCAGGCATTTATTTGATACGCCTTAAAGTTAAGGATAAGAACGGCAACTGGTCAGATTTTTATGAAAAGGAAGTAAAAGTGACTGAAGAATCCGGCATAAGGGCGATCAAAGCCTATGAAGGTTCCTTTTTCATGACTTACAATAACGGCAAAACATTATCGTATGGAAAAAACGATTTTGGGCAACTGGGGATCGGATCTCTCAATCCGGTTCCAGAGCTTACATACAGCAATTTATACGATGGTGTTACTGAGATAGCATGTGGTGAGGCATTCAATATATTCAGGTTCTATGATGGTTCCGTTTTTACAGCAGGAAACAACCACCATGGTGAACTGGCATCAGGAGATAAAAATGCGCTCAAACTTTTAACGCAGATCTGGGGACTTGAGAACATCAAGCAAGTGGACGCGGGGAGAAGATTTGGTGCTGCACTTGACCTAAACGGTGACGTGTTTGTTTGGGGAGACAATTCTGAAGGACAATTGATGAATGATGATTATATTGATTCTCCATACCCAATTAAATTACCGGGTGTAACGGGCATAAAACAAATCGCATGTGGTTCGAATTTTGGATTGGCACTCAGATATGATGGTACGGTAATCGGTTGGGGAGACAATTCTTACGGGCAACTGGGACTGGGGTTCAAAGGTAACATTGGTGAACCCACAATGACATTATATAAAAACGTCAAAAAAGTTGCCGCAGGGGATAGGTTTTCATGTGTGATTACTGAAAATGGAAAAGTTGTCGGTGCGGGTAACAATGCTTATGGACAATTGGGGATGAAGGGAAAAAATGAATATTTGTTTCCAGAGGAAATTCTCAAAGTCAGAGACGTTGAGACGCTCAACATCAGGGATTCTTTGGTTCTTGCAATCATCAAGACCGGGAAAGCATATGTCTGGGGAAATTTTAATGGTCCAGGATCGAAACCGATCTATGAGCCTTTTGAACTCACCGGTATTCAGTATGTAAAAGCAAGTACCAACAACGGAAAGAAATGTTTTATTGTTGGTGGCAATTATGAATTGAATGTAATTTCAGATATATCGGGAAAGAATGAAAAGAGTAAAGTTTACGAAAAATTTTATGATTTTATGGATACAGTTCACTCCAAAACCAAATAATCATGTATAATGAATATATAAGCGATGAGGAGGATTCCTATGAGAGAGCGACGTCGTGCACACAGGGTGCCTTATAAAGGTGTTTTGACAATTGATGAAGTATATAATCAAGAAGTGTCCATCAAAGAACAACGTGAAGTTCACATTGAAGTCACAGATATCTCCAAAGGCGGTCTTGGTTTTAATGCGGTAGAGTCGTTGCCACTTTCCTATTATTTCAATGCGAAAATTGATCTCGGAAATGGTAGGATGTTTTATAGTGTCCTCAAGATTATTCGAAAAGATGAAACTACGTCTGGTTATAACTACGGCTGTGAGTTTACCGGTCTTGCAGATATCTTGTCACTATATATTGATGAATTTGAAAGTGAAATATCAGATTAATAGCATTTCGGCTACTGTGGGATTATCACAGTAGCTGTTTTAGATTTACGGAGGAAAAGAAACATGAAAGATCTCAGGAGTTTGACGTTGGAAGAGATAACACAGTACATGAAAACAATTGGCGAGAAGGGTTACAGAGCCAAACAAGTTTATGAATGGGTTTCAAAAGGAGTATCCTCTTTCAATGACATGACCAATTTATCACAAAATCTCATAGAACAACTGAAACGTGATTTCAGACTCGATAATTTTAAAATCATCCAGACACTGAAATCAGAAGATGGAACTATCAAGGTGTTGGGAGCGCTATGGGATGAGAATATTGTAGAGTCGGTTTTCATGACCTATAAACATGGCAATAGTGTATGTGTCTCCACTCAAGTTGGATGTAAAATGAAATGTACCTTTTGTGCATCAACACTAGGTGGTGTGGTCAGAAATCTGAGTGCAGGAGAAATACTCGGTCAAATCTATGCCCTGCAGAACATGACTGGTGAACGTGTCAACAACGTGGTGTTGATGGGAAGTGGAGAGCCTCTTGATAATTATGATGAGACTCTTAAATTCATAAAATTATCAACAGATGAAAAAGGATTCAATTTGTCGGGAAGAAGTATCACATTATCCACGTGTGGACTTGCCACGGAAATCAGAAAACTAGCCGATGAGAAGCTTCAAATCACACTTGCTATTTCACTTCATAATCCGATAGAAGACGAACGTTTGCAGATCATGCCGATTACAAAGAAACATAACTTACAGGATTTGATGAGTTCAGTGGATTATTATATTGAAATGACTGGAAGACGTGTGACATTCGAGTACGCGCTGATTGATGGCGTCAATGATACCGAGCGACATGCTCAGGCTCTAGGGGCGTTATTGAATGGTAAACTTGTACACGTGAATCTGATTCCGGTCAACGCGGTAGTGGAAAATAATTTCATGCCTTCGTCAAATAACAAAATTAACGGATTCAAAAGAGTTTTAATGGATAAATATAGACTAAATACAACTGTAAGGAGGGAGCTCGGTTCGGACATCAATGCTGCGTGTGGTCAACTTCGTAATCAACATCTGTAAAAAGCGAATAATCTTTACTAAAAAAAATTAATTGTTTTGAAGGAAAAGGCATCTTGTATCTAGAACTATACAAGTAAGTGTTTAATGACGAAGGAGGAGATTCAAATGGTTACTTTAATTGCAGGTAAAAAAGGCTCAGGCAAAACCAAGGATATTGTCAAGAAGGCGAATGATTCACTTGGTTCAAGCAAGGGCAACATGATTTTTATCGATGATGACAATCGTGCAATGTATGATCTACACCATGACGTCAGATTTATCAACTTATCCGAATTCCCAGTAAAGAATTCCTGTGAGTTTCTAGGATTCATTTGCGGATTGATTTCCAACAATTATGACATTGAAAAGATTTTTATTGATAGTATCATGAATACGGTGAACATGTCTCGAGATGAACTTATTGAATGGTTCACGAGAGTTGAAGATGTCGCCAAGACCTATGAAATTGAATTTGTTGTCACTTTAAATTATGAATTTGAATTACCGGAATCTTTGCACCGGTATATGAACTGATCGATTAAAAAGGGACTTTAGATAGATAAAGAAAAGCCCAGACCTGATGCATGCTATGCAACAGGCTGGGCTTTAAAATGCATCATAGGAACTTCTTTCCAAGATATTTGAGAACGGTTTCCTTATCACTGAGATCGTCAATGATGATTTTCATATCTGTTTCTTCGAAATAGACCGTAATTTCAGTGTTTCCATTCTTGAATGCCTTGGCTACTGTATCTTCGTTGAGTTCACGAATTTTATTCTTATGATGTTTGATTTTCTCGTATTCTTTTAAAAAAGCTGTACCAGTTAAGCCAATGACTTTGGTATATTGATTCATGGTCTCCTCCACTTGTTATTATCCCTCTATTATAACCAATCTAACTATAAAAAGAAAGTAATGGATCTATGAAAAAAATTTACGATTTTGATAGAATTATTTAATTTTTAAAGGGATTATATTTGATATAATGAGTGTGTACCACCGGAGAGAGACTGGAAGGAGATTGATATGAAGCACAGAAAAAGAGTTTTGGTCTGCGTTACGCAACAGAAATCATGCGAACGTTTGATTGAATTTGGCAGAAATCTAGTCAACTCGGACAAGGATGAATTGCATGTCATCCATGTTGTTAAAGAAAATTGGAAGTATTTTGGTCAACTTGAGGAGAAAGACGCACTGGATTATCTCTTTGAGGTTTCAAAAGAACATAATGCCATGCTATCCGTTTTCAAAGCGAAGGACATCGAAAAGGCGCTTTCAGATTTTGCTGAGAAACACAAAATCACAGATATCGTCATGGGTGAATCGCTGGAGCGTAACGAACAGCAGAACATGATCAATAGATTACAGGATCAAACGGAAATTAAAGTAAGATTTTTAATCGTTCCTGTACAGTTTGACGAAGAAAATGACATTATCGTTTTAGAAAATGTGATGTCCAGTTAATAAGTCTATAATATAGCCAAATGCCCCTCAAGCAAGGTTTGAGGGGTGTTTTTATGCACGGATTGTGTTAAAATAAGGTGTATGAATAAATGACAATGAGGTAATTATGACAAAATATATAAAAGGACTGCTTCTGATTGGTGCTATAGCAATTTTCTCGACTTTACTTGGAGATTGGTTGATGCAGTGGTTTCAACTCGAAGCCCTTACAATAGCAATTATCATGGGAATATTGGTGAGCAACGTGTTTGCAATACCCAAAAGTTTCAAACCTGGTATCAGTTACGCACTCAAAAAACTACTGATTTACGGTATCATCCTACTTGGATTCAAATTGAATTTTGAAGCGATCTTGGGACTAGGATGGACCCTGATTTTATGGATTATTGCTTATATGGGCTTTGTATTTCTGACGGTTTACATATTGAACCGCTATTTGCCAGTCGGATCAAAACTTGCAGCACTCATTGGAGTGGGATCGAGTGTGTGTGGTGCTGCAGCTGTAATTGCTCTTGCTCCGACTATTGGGGCAGATGAAGAGGACTCCGTCATTGCCGTTTCAATCGTCAGTTTTCTAGGTGCGGTAGGAGTAATTGTGTATGCACTTGTTGCAAGCATGGTGTCCATATCGGATGTAAGGTTTGGTGTATGGTCCGGAATGACACTTCATGGCGTGGCACATGCTCTTGCCGGTGCGTTCTCTAGGGGGACCTTATCCGGCGAAATCGGTACCTTTGTCAAAATGACACGCGTGCTGATGTTGGTTCCAGTGTCACTTGCACTCAGCCTTGCATTCAGTAAACATGTCAATACCACTAAAAGAGCTAAAGTACCGAATTATGTTTGGTTGTTCATCCTGATGGGAATTTTGAATGCAACGGGTATTGTTCCAGAGTTTGGAGTACAGGTGGCCAAGGAACTAAGCAATGTGTTTATTCTCATGGCTATGACGGCAATGGGACTTGGAGTCAATTTTAAAGATATCAAAGGCAAAGGTGTCAGGGCGATCTTATTTGGAACAATATTGTTCACAATAACCAGTTCAGTCGCATTTTTGTTGATTTCAAAAGGGTTGATGGTATGAGTTATTTCAAGTACAGCCAATATCTAAGAAATATATATGGAGAAAAGGTTTATAAAATACCTGTCAATCTGCCGGGTACATGCCCCAATCGGGACGGTACCATAGGGACCGGCGGGTGCGTTTTTTGTGGTTCTGTCGGTGCGGGGTTTGAGTCTCAGTCCAATAGGCTTTCTGTAAAGACGCAACTGGAGAACAACATTGCCTATATCGGACCGAGATATAAAGCAAAAAAGTACATCGCCTATTTTCAGAACTATACAGGCACATATCTACCGATAGAGTTGTTTAAGCAAGCAATCAGAGAAGCACTTCTGGAAAATGTCGTTGGCATTACCATATCCACTAGACCAGACTGGATTCCGAGACCATATCTTGAATTCTTAGCTGAAATACAAAGGGAAGGTATAGCAGTTGAAATCGAACTGGGGCTGCAATCCATTAATATCAACACACTCTTGACCATAAACCGTGGCCACGGGGTGGCTGAATTCGTAAGTGCGGTAATGACTATCAAAGAATATGGATTTACGATTTGCACACATCTTATTGGGAATTTGCCTTGGGATACAGAGCATGATTTCTATGAGGCAGGGAGATTATTATCGGTACTTGGCGTCGATAGTGTCAAAATTCATTCGTTATACATTTTAGAAAACACAGAATTGGGTAAATGGTATAATGAAGACCACTTTGATGTATTACCTTCAGACGCCTATATTGACCGGGTCATTCATTTCCTCAGGATCATCCGACCGGACATGTCGGTACAACGACTTTTCGCAAGGGCACCGAAAGGCGAGACGCTCTTTTGCAACTGGGGTATGAGTTGGCGCAAACTTCAAAATATATTGGAAGCACGTATGAAAGAGAATGGATATCACCAGGGGGACTTATATTCACATACCGGAGGTAATTTATGAAGGTCATCAGAGAGTGGAAGACAATGCTAATACCCTATGAGCAGGCTGTTGAGGAGTTAAAGGTCAAATTCAAGGCGATTCGCAACCAGTATAGGGAACTCAATGAGTATTCACCTATAGAATTTGTCACAGGTCGCGTCAAGAAAATTTCAAGTATCATAGAAAAAGCTGAGAGAAGAAATATCGCTCTTGAAAATATAGAGGAAGAAATGGAGGACATCGCCGGTCTCAGGATCATGTGTCAGTTTATTGATGACATCTACGAGGTAGTCAATTTGATCTATGAAAGAAGCGGAAAAGATTTTACTGTCCTCTATGAAAAAGATTACATCAAAAGCCCTAAGGAAAGTGGCTATAAAAGTTACCATATCATCATCAAATATCCTGTACAAACTGCACTCGGGACAAAAGAGATTCTGGTTGAATTTCAAATTAGGACACTTGCAATGAATTTCTGGGCGATCATAGAACATTCACTCAGTTACAAATACAAAACACAAATGCCTGATGAAATCAGGGAACGTCTCAAGAATTCAGCACTTGCAGCGACTAGACTCGATGAGGAAATGACAGAGATCAGCAAGGAAGTCAGAAATGCACAGTTGATGTTCGAAGAGAGATCCAATACTGTTCGCGACATCATCACGAACATTCAACTTTTGTTCTCACAGGGCAAAGAAACCGAGGCTATGGATTTTCAAAAGCGGTTTGACAGCATAAAAAATGAGGACAATATGTTTGAATTTGAACTTTTACTAAGTGAAATAAAACATGAGTTGCCACGATTCAATCTCTTTGAAAAGGGCAATCTCATATGAAACCTTTTGAAAATGGTCTTTATCTGAAGAGATTGAGGCAAGCTGTCGATCAGTTTAAGCTGATTGAACGGGGCGACCGTATTTTGGTTGGAGTCTCAGGGGGAAAGGACAGCACACTTCTATTTCACGGGCTTACTGAAATGAGTAAACTAAGAGATTATGATTTCACCGTATCGGGATTGACTGTCAATCATGGGATGCTTGGAAATCTAGAAGAATATGTTAGTTATTGTGATGCAAATGGATTGGATCTTATGGTCCACCATGAGGATTATGCGAAAAATTTATCCCATGACAATACACATTCACCTTGTTACACGTGTTCCAGACTTCGTAAAGGCATCGTCAAGCGCATCGCCATCGATAAGGGGTACAACAAAATCGCTTATGGTCACACGAAGGACGATGTTGTAGAAACATTCTTAATGAACATCATCAAACATGGTAAGCTTGCAGGAATTCCAGCGATTTCAAAAGATCCCTTGAGTGATCTCTTATTGATTAGGCCACTGGTATTGATAGATGAGAAGACGATTATCAAAGCTGTAGATCTGCTTGGCTTTCCACTTATGAAAGACATGTGCCAGTTTGCCAAAGGTCGTGTCAGACATAATGCGGAAACCTTGATAGGTCAAATTGAATTGACACATCCTGAATTTTCGGATAAAGTGATACAAGCGTTACAAAATGTAGACACAAATAGATTGATATAGTAAGTGGTGAATG
>JAWSUW010000007.1:0-36747 GCA_033549245.1 Bacillota bacterium
GACGCAATCAAGCGTTTCAAGAAGCGGACTGGGCATTATCCAGAGCGGGTGCTGGCAGATCAAATATATAGAACACGAGCCAATCGTAACTTCTGCAAATTGTACGGTATCCGGTTGTCGGGACCGAAGCTTGGACGACCAAGCGAAACGGCAAAAGAAGATAAAAAGCAAGAATACCAAGATAATACTGATAGAATTGAAGTGGAAAGAATGTTCAGTTTAAGCAAACGATGTTATGGCATGGGGCTGATTCGAACTAAGCTGAAAGATACCACTTTAACTTCTATTGCATTATCTGTATTTGTGACGAATCTTTTTAAGATTCAGACACAAATACTTTTTGCGCTAATTTTGCTAATACGAAATTACAACAATAAATTTGATGATTTTCAACCGATAGGATATTAATCAGTAGACACTAAATAAACCAACTTCATCGTGTTTTCCAGTGCAGAGTAATGTGTTCGCTCCATACCGTGTGAGGCATGGACGCCAGGCCCGACTAGCGCACCTTTGATATTGTTTCCAGCTCTTAATGCTGCACTGACATCTGAACCATAGAATGGATAGATATCCACGGCAAATTTGAGGTCATGAAGTTTTGATAGTTCAATCAACTTTGAGGTCATATGATAATCATATGGTCCACTGGAGTCTTTTGCGCATATGGAGACGTCATACTCTGTGCATGTGAGGTCATCGCCTATACACCCCATGTCCACAGCCAACATCTCAGAAATATCTTCTGGAAGATACGAAGCGCCGTGACCAACTTCCTCATATGCGGAAATTACAATTTTGGTTTGATGCTTTGGCTTGATGCCACTCGTTGACAAATACTCCATAACTCCGAAAATACATGCTACAGATCCTTTGTCATCAATAAATCTCGATTTGACAAAATCATTGATAATAGTAGTTTTTGGGTCTATACACACAAAATCACCAACTGAAATTCCTAAATCAAGGACATCTTGTTTGTTGTTTACAGTTTCATCCAGACGGATCTCCATTGTATCTGGAGTCCTCTGAAGACTTGCGGCATCCTTATGTACATGGGATGAGGGGGATGTGCTTAGAAACGTACCGGTGAATATCTTGCCTTCACGGGTGTGGATTCTACAGTATTCACTATCAAGTGTAGGAACAATGGGACCACCCACCAAAGAAAACTTGAGAAGTCCTGTGGTTGAGATACTTCTGACCATTGCTCCAAGCGTATCAACATGGGCGGAGAGTCCAACTGTTTTTCTATTGTCTTCGCCTTCAATAGTTATGATTGCCGTTCCTTTTTGAGTTGATTCATAATGATACCCTAGTGATTCAGTCCAGTCCTTGATCTGTTCCATAATGGTCATTGTAAAACCGCTTGGACTGTCAGTCAAGAGCAGTGTCTTTAGTGTGGAATAGAAATATTCCTTATTGACCTTGATCATTTGTGTTCCCCCTTGTCGTTTATTCAGTTGCGTTCTGAACGAATGCCTTCAATAACAGAAAGTATTTCAGTCAGAGTTTCTTCAGTCAACATTCCAGGGAAGCTATAAAAATACTCAAAATCAGGACCTAAAAACAAAGTGGTAGGGAGTCCGGTGACTCCGAAAGCTTCACCCAATTCGCCGCTTTCATCCAAGAAAACTTCGAAAGAGTAGCCATTTTCCTCAATATATTCACGTACAGTATCTTCATTTTCTCCGACGCTGATGGCAAGCACCACTAAATCATCCCGCTCGTTGAACGCATCAAGAACAGGCATTTCCTGTACGCAATATCCACACCAGGTTGCCCAAAAATTAAGTAAGATAGTTTTCCCTTCATAAGCATATAATGAAGTCTCCTCACCGTCAAGAGTCAACAATTTGAAGTCATCTAATATCAGTGGCTCATATGTTTCATCAGTCACAGCTTCAGCCGGTTGTTCCACTTCGGCAGGTGGCTCGACAACCACTGGTTCCTCAGTATTTGATGTCCCACATGCCGAGGCTGCAAAAAGAACAGATGCGATAATGCCTGAATATAATAAAGTTCTAAATAGATTTTTCATGATACGTCTCCTTATGATTGGATTCAATTAAATAGTTTCAGTAGAAAGTTGGATACGATGTTCATCTTATTTGTAAAAATCAACAAACCAAGGACAAACATGAACAATCCTGCAATTAGATTGAGTTTCTTTGAATGCTTGCTCAAAGCAGCGACATGTCGATCAAAGAAATCGAGGAAGAATGTCGTCAGTAAAAACGGAACCGCCATTCCCATGGAGTAGACAAACAACAATTTGACCCCTTCACCGACATTTTGACTCATTGCCGCAGTCGAAGCCAATATAGCCCCTAAGATTGGACCAAAACAAGGAGTCCAACCAAACGCGAATGCCATACCAATCCCTATGGCGGACATGAACGTCACTTTGGTTCTAGCTTTTGTTTTTCTATAGTCTCTAGTCAGAAAAGGAATCTTGATCAATCCAGCCATATAAAGTCCAAAGAACATGATCACTATACCGCTGATTCTACCCAGCAACAACTTGTTTCTAGCGAAAACTTGTCCCAGAGCACTGGCTGAAATCCCGAGAATCATGAAAACTATTGTGAATCCTATGATGAAACCGAGAGTTTGAATAATGGCATGTTTTCTTTTTTGTGCGATATCCGCATTGTCAAACGATCCTGTCAAATACATGATATAAGCAGGGACTAGCGGCAAGAGACAGGGTGAGAAAAATGATAGGATACCTGCTGTGAATGCGGTCCAATAATTGACTTGTAAAAACATAGAATAACCTCTTTTATTTAAACTTTTCGTTCATTATAGCTCAATTGAAAACAACTTTCAATTAAGTTAATGATTTAACATAACTCTGAGCTTACAAAAAATAAAAAAATACTAGAGTTGGGACTCTAGTATAAGGAATGAAATTGCAATCGTCAACAAAGGCAAACTGTAACATAGGGATTTCTCAGAGGGAGGTACAATTTGCGAGTTGAAAACCATTGCCTGTCATTGGTATTCATTTTAACATAAAAAAAGGGGTCATTTCAAGTCAATAATTGATGTAATTTGTTGTGTTTGTATGAAATGTCAGGGTATAAAGATTACGATTGCCTATGTCATCACAATTTAAAGGGAGAATAAAATGAAAACAATTTTACTTGTATCGAAAGATAGAATTTTTACAGATTATTTCTACAAGAGAATGGACCAAAACCATTACGAGCTTATAGCATTGGAGGAAGAAAATTCCGCACTGGAACACCTTGAGGGTGGAACCACGGATCTCGTGGTTGTTGATGTATCCATCGGTAATTTTAATGAGAGTTTAATCGAGAGAATCCAGTCTGAGTTTCCTGGCGTGATCCGTATGAGTGTGACGGATCTCAGAACCACCAGTGAAAATCACATGCCCGCTTTTGAAGGCATTTCTCAACTCAATTGCAACAAGGCGCATTCCTCTGGTGAAATTTGGCAATTGATCTCAAAAATATTTGAAATTGAAAAGAAGGTTAAAAACAAAGAACTTTTGAGTTTGATGTCCACTATGAAAAATGTACCGACTCTTCCAGAAATTTATTTCAGTCTGAATCATATGATTCGAAACAATGCATCTGTGGAGGATATCGCTGAGAAACTTGAAAGCGATCCAGCCATTACCTCCAATATATTAAAACTGGCGAACACAGCTTTTTATAATGCAAAAACAGGCTCGATTCGACAAGCCATCATGTATATCGGGCTCATCAACGTGAAGCATATAATCCTCAGCAATGCTGTCTTTGGAAATGACGGACTCGATCCAAAAATCAGGGATATACATTGGCAACATGTCGGATTGACCAATAAGATCCTTGGAGCGATGTATGTGGAATTGCTCGGAAAAAAACTCAACACAAACATTGCATCCATCGGACTTTTGCATGACATTGGCAGTGTTGTTCTAATGAGCAATTTTCCGAAAGAGTTCGATGAAGTTGTGAAATTGGTGAGTAGCGACAAGAAACTTGGTTTTGAAGAAACAGAAAAAAGAATCATCGGATTTTCACATGAAGAACTGGGCGGCTATTTGCTGGATCTCTGGGGACTTCCATATCCTATGATCGAAGCGGCACTCATGCACCATAATCCTCTCAGTCCTGATATAATCAACAAAGAATTGGTCATGGCCGTACATGTCGCGAATTATTACGCATGGAAAGCAATGAACTACACCAAATACGATAATTTCATCAAGAAAGATGTATTACATGAGCTCGGAATAACCCAAAAGGCATTTGATGAATTTTATGTAAATTTAATGACAAAATTATAGCGTGTAAGTAGCCATTTGATGTTTATTTTGGTATGATAGACATCGGATGGCTGTTTCACTGTAAAGAGCGGCTTAATAACCGAAAGGAGAATTATATGACTTCAAAAGTATTGGCGAAAGTCAACGGTAGAGAAATCACAGAGCAAGATTTCAACAATTTTTACGGATCACTTGGACAACAAGTACAATCTCAATTTCAAGGTGAAGAAGGCAAGCAACGTTTGCTGGATGAACTGATTTATCAAGAGCTGTTTTATGCAGAAGCTGTAGAATCAAATGTAGAAGCTTCAGAAGCATTTCAAATAGAGCTCGAAAAGATGAAAGAAGGCTTACTCAAGCAATTCAACATCAAGACATTGATTGAAGGCGTATCGGTAACTGAAGAGGAAGCTGCTGCGTTTTACAATGAAAATATGCACTATTTCAAGGCAGAGCCACAAGTTCAAGCCTCGCACATATTAGTGGATACTAAAGAAGAAGCTGACAAAATCTTGGTAGAAATCAATGAAGGCCTCAGCTTTGAAGACGCTGCGAAACAATATTCAAAATGTCCATCCAATCAACAAGGTGGAGATTTAGGATTCTTCCAAAGAGGACAAATGGTTCCTGAGTTCGAGGATGTTGCATTTGAAATTTCAGTGGACGAGTTATCAAAACCTGTTCAAACTCAATTCGGATATCACCTCATTCAGAAAAAAGCTGAAAAAGATGCTGAAGTTCAATCTCTTGAAGCAGTGATGCCACAAATCAAGCAACAATTGTTGGTTCAAAAGCAAAATAATGAATATCTTTCAAAAGTAGAATCACTTAAAGAAAAATATTCCATAGAAAAATTATAGACCATAAAACTAAAGCTCTGACGCCGTGATGTGATCAGAGCTTTTTTTACATAAGAGAAAGTACTCAGGAGGCGAAGAAAATGAGTCGCAAAAAAAATATTGTAATTATCGCTTTACTTGCTTTGATTTTATCAATGTCAGCCTGTGCAAAGCCTGTGTCAAACGTGGATGTTCCAGAAGCGGTCTCTGAAGTTCCAGAAGTGGTCTCTATTGACCCACAATATATCAATACAGTACTGGATACACTTATATCTGAAGACTTTACCGGAAGATTGCCAGGGACAGAAGGCAATAAAAAAGTTGAGGAATTTTTACAGAGTGAAATGGAAACCATCGGCCTATCTGCACCTGAGTTTGCATCATCCTATCTTCACGGGTTCGACCTATTGGTACCATTGAAGCAAAAGGTCACAGAATTTGAACTCGTCGATGTGGATGGAGCGGTTGTACACAAATTTGATTTTGGTGACGATTTCACTGAGTATATAGCAAGGGATTTTGCTATGGGAATCGGTGAATTTCAGGGAGCCTATACAATTGTAGATGATCCTTTCGTTGTAGGTAAAGTAGACGAAATGACCGAAGATGATATATGGGTATTTTCAAGAAACGCAACGGCTTCGTCCAGCTATGATGTTTTTTTTAAGTCGGTTTTGAATTCTGATAGAAAGCCAAAAGTCATCATCTATGAATCCGATCAACTCAACAACGATCATTTCATTTTGTCCCCATATACTGGACTAATGCAACATAATGACAATGAAAATGGTGTCCTCATTTACAGGGTATCACCGGGTGCTTTCCAGATGATCAAAGATGCCGATCAAAAGTTTCTTAAGGTTTCAACCGCGGCAGATGTAAAAACCGTCGAAGTTTCCAACGTCGTTGGTATGATTGACGGCAAGGCAGACCATGGTTATGTGATATCAGCCCATTTTGATCATCTAGGCGACAACTTGGATGGTACCGTCAATTATGGCGCTCTTGACAATGCCTCTGGCGTCAGCGCAATGATGGCGCTTGCTGAAGCGATGGTCAGGGACGGTGAACAGGAACTGGATTATTATTTCATAGCGTTCAACGGTGAAGAGGAAGGTCTTCATGGATCAACTGCCTTTGTCAGAGAGAACTTCCTTGATGTGGAAAAATTTCAGATCATCAACATGGATATGCTGGGCTCGAACACGCCAATCGAATTTGAGATCAGTGCAACTCATCCTCAATCAACCGAACTCTCGCAGTGGATTTTTGAAAATGCAAAAGAATATGGCATAAACGCAATCACGAGCAACATTGGAGCTAGCGATCACTTCCCATTTGAGCAAGCGGGATTCGCAGCAGTGACTCTCATAGAATTTGACAAGAGATTTTATCACACACCTTATGATACAAAAGACGCATCAATTGATTTGGAACATCTAGCGGACCTCACACAATTTGTTTTTGAGCTCCTTCAATAGACATATGAAATCTAATAAAGTATAATGGTTTAAGAAAAAAGAAGGAGAGATGCCCAGTGTTAATCAAAGATTTGAAAGTTGGAGAAGAGGTGACGGCATTTTACTTGGTAAAAGCTAAGAATGTCAAAACATCGAGCGCCAATAAACCGTATATAGATTTTACTTTACAGGATATTTCAGGTGAGGTGAATGCCAAACTTTGGGATGCAAAAGGCGATGTCGAGACCATTTACAATCCAGGTGAAGTAGTCAAGGTCCAAGCCAGTGTCACACAGTGGCAGAGTACCGTACAACTGAAAATCATCAAAATCAGAGGAACAATGGAAGAAGACGAGGTGGATTATAGCCAGTTCATTCCAACAGCTCCTATTGAAGCTCAAATCATGTACGATGAAATCATCTCATTCATAGGCAAGATGGAATCAGATGAAGTGAGAAAATTGGTTCTGACCATTGTGCAATCTTTTGAAACCAAATTGATGTATTATCCGGCTGCAAAATCGAATCACCATGCCATCAAAAGTGGCCTTTTATATCACATATTACGCATGCTTCGCTCTGCAGATGCCCTTTGTGATATTTATAAAAATGTGAATCGTGATCTTGTTTTCGCTGGCGTCATATTGCACGACATCGAGAAAATCAATGAAATGAACGCCACAGAAGTGGGCGTGGTGGACGATTACTCTATGGAAGGTCAACTGCTTGGCCACATCATCATGGGCATCAAAAGAATCGATCGCGTCGCCGAAGAACTTGGCATCGACAAAGAACTGTCACTTTTGATCCAACACATGATCCTTTCACATCATTACGAACCTGAATTCGGAAGTCCGAAAAAACCATTGATTCCTGAAGGAGAACTCTTGCACTATCTGGATATGGTGGACGCCCGCATGTACGATATGAACAAAGCGCTTAAAGACATGGACGATGAAAAATTCACCGATCCTGTCTTCGTCCTCGACAGAAGGAGACTTTATCGGTCTAGGTATGGAAAGGAAGAGTAGGCGCTGGGCGGACGCCTGGCGCAGTGGTTTTGCGGACTAGGGTCCGCAGTGGTTTTACGCTCTCCGAGCGTAGTGGTTTTGCACTCTGCGAGTGCAGTAGTTTGGAAGATCAAAAACAAAAGAAGCATCTTCGATACTCATTTTGAGTATTCGAGATGCTTCTTTATGTTTTGACTTTGACTTTCCCACCCACTTCGCACTGACAAGTGCGAAAAACCACTTGCTCACTCGAAGAGTGGCAAAAACTACTGCGCGTTCTCCAGCGCAAAACCACCGACAAGGAGCTCTAAACGACCAAGGGTCGATTAGAGTTCCTTGTCAATACAACATTTCTTATATTTCTTTCCACTACCACAAGGACATGGATCGTTTCTGCCGATTTTGTTTTCGATGCGGACTGTAACAGTGTCCACGTAGTTTTTCTTGATGTCTCTTTGTTGCTCTTTAGTGAGAATATCGTCCCAAGCTTCAATAGTATATAACCATTCCGCTTTGGCTTTGTGCATGTTGAAGTACAGCTTTTCGAAATCAATCGTAAGATCAAGTTCAGTTTCTTCAGTCATGTTCTCCAGGTCGACTTCTTCAGTCAAACTTGTGCTGATGCCATCGATGAATCCAAGAGCGAGTAGTGGCTCAAGTTCATGGATTTCTCCAAAAGCTTTCAGTGTACCTTCGATTTTATTGTTCTTCGCTGTTAAAATTGTTTCGTAGATATGCTTCTCATGTGCCAGATAGGCATTCCAAAATTCGTCTGATTGCGCTTTGTTGAGGCCCTTGCCTTCCAAAAGTGCATTCCATTGATCAAATAATGACATATTGTCCTCCTTAGGATATAAAATATCAAAAACAAGTTTATCACACACATTAAAAGGTTTCAACATCAATATTTTTTTGTTATAATCGTAGAGTACTTGGGTAGAGTCATATACACATACAAATGTCTAAAAGGAGTAAGTGTAATGCTGGAAAATTCGAAATTAAATGATGCACTCAAACGATTCAATGAAGCTCAAGAAAAAAGTATCGCGTTACAGTATGCATCTTCCATCTTGTTTTGGGACGCTTCCACGGGCGCTCCAAAGAGTGGTGCAGATGCAAGGAGCAAAGCGATTGGAACAGTGAGTGGCTTTGCTTATCAAATGTTGGTCAATGATCAGATGAAGATGGATCTTGATGATTTGATGGAACATTTGGATGAACTGGATGAAACGCAGCGCGTACTCATAAGCAACACAAAGAAGGAATTTGACAAACTGACTAAAATTCCAATGGATGAATACCAGAAATACAATGCACTTACATCCAAATCATCAATGGTATGGGAAGACGCGAAAGAGAATTCCGATTTCTTGGTGTTCGAACCCTATTTGACGCAAGTAATAGAATATTTGTTGAAATTCGCTGAATACAGAGGTTATGAAGGTCATCCGTACAATTTATATATTGATGATTTTGAAGAAGGTATGACCGTTGACCAACTGAATGTATTTTTTGATGAGCTTAGAGCACGTATAGTCCCACTACTCAGAAGAATCTCGGAGAGTGGAAAGAGTATAGACACAGCATTTCTAGCGAAGCTTTATCCTAAAGAGAAACAGGAAAAGCTATCGAAAATGTTGTTGCCGATGCTTGGATTCGACCTTGAAAGAGGTTGGTTCAAAGAAAGTGTCCATCCATTTACAATGGCTGTGGACATTGACGATGTCAGATTGACGACACGTTATCATGAAAATGATTTTAAATCAGCACTGCTCAGCACGGCACACGAAGGTGGACACGCCATTTATGAGCAAAATATCTCAAAAGATTTAAGAGGCACTTTTTTGGCTACAGGAACATCAAACGGAATTCATGAGTCACAATCTCGAATATTCGAGAACAATTTTGTGCTCAGTGAAGCCTTTCTTGGCTACTTGTTCCCGGTTCTAAAAAATGAATTTGAGGCGCAGCTAGATGGTCTTGATTTCAATGACTTTTATGAGGGCATGAACAAAGTGGAACCGTCTTTGATCCGTATTGAAGCGGATGAACTGACTTATTCGCTTCATATCATGTTGCGTTATGAAATCGAACTCGGACTCATTGATGGCAGCATCAAAGTAGCGGATTTGCCAAAAGTATGGAATGAAAAAATGGAATCATATCTAGGTGTCATACCTGAAAATGACGGAAAAGGTGTCTTGCAGGATGTCCATTGGTCCGAGGGACTATTTGGTTATTTCCCAACTTATGCGCTTGGTAGTGCTTATGCGGCGCAACTTGCACACTATATCCGCAAGGATGTAGATGTGGATTCTTGCCTAAAAGAGGGAAATTTCAAACCATTGACGGAATGGTTGAATAAGAAGGTCCATCAATATGGTTCACTTAAGAAACCGACGGAATTGATTGAACTCATCACAGGAGAACGTTTGAATTCCAAATACTACTGTGATTATTTGGAAGAGAAGTATTCGAAAATCTATAACCTGAAATAGGAGGAAACATATGAGTAATGGAATTTTAAAAGGCAATTTGTTGGTCGCACAAGGTGGCGGACCGACTGCAGTCATCAACCAATCCATGGTGGGTGTTGTACTGGAAGCAAGACGTTATGCACAGGTGGAAAGAATTTACGGTGCTGTACATGGCGTTGAAGGTATAGTCAACGAAGAATTCATGGATCTTACGAGAGAAACTGTCGCAAATCTTGAAGCTGTTGCAAATACACCTTCATCAGCGCTTTTATCCACAAGGGTAAAACCAACTCCTGAATTCTGCAAGAAAATGTTCGAATCGATGAAAGCACATAATATTCGTTTCTTCTTTTATATCGGTGGAAATGACTCATCCGATACAGTGAGAATTGTCAATGAGGAAGCTAAGAATCAAAATTATGAATTCAGAGCAGTTCACATTCCAAAGACAGTGGACAACGATCTTGTGATCAACGATCATACACCAGGTTTCGGATCGGCTGCAAGATATGTCGCTTCAGCGTTTGCTGGTATCAACTATGACAACCGTGCGCTTTCAGGCGTTTACATCGGTGTCATCATGGGAAGACATGCAGGATTCCTTACTGGTGCGGCATCACTAGGTAAAGTATATGAAGAAGATGGTCCACATCTCATTTATTTCCCTGAGCGTCCATTCGTAATCGAAAATTTCCTTGCTGATGTCAAGAAAGTCTATGACAAATACGGCAGATGTATCGTTGCTGTTTCTGAGGGCATCCAAGATGACAAAGGTGAAGCGATTGTGACAAAATTACAGGAAAATGTCGAAAGAGATGCGCACGGCAATGTTCAACTTTCGGGAACAGGTGCACTTGGTGACCTTCTCGTTGCAGAAGTGAAAGAGAAACTCGGAATTGGTAGAGTAAGAGCAGATACACTCGGTTATATGCAAAGATCTTTCCTCGGTTGCGTATCTGACACAGACCAGAAAGAAGCGAGAGAAGTGGCTGAAAAAGCGGTTCAATATGCTTTGATCGACAATTTGGACGGTTCTGTTGTTATGGAAAGAACGGGCGATTATGCCATTGATTTCAGATTAGTGGATTTGAAGGAAATTGCTGCAAAGACCAAGCATATGCCTGATGAGTTTATCAATGCTGAAGGTAACAATGTTACTGAAGCGTTCAAGAAATATGCGAGACCACTTATCGGTACTGACTTCAACCCGGGTTCTATTTTAAAAGCACCAATGGTTGATAAGATTTTGAATAAATAAATCAATGATGAAATAACCCCGGAGTATTGCTTCCTGAGGATGCAGTGTCCGGGGTTTTCCTGTGCTTATTCATCAATGAAACAATTGCCGACATAAACATATTTTAAGTACTTTTCAGCGATATGTTTTGCCCTCACCATGGTTTCCAGTCTGGTTTTTGGAATGTTCATTCTATGAGCCGGGAAGTATCGACTCAAATGGATTGGAATTTCAGGATCTATGCTTGCAACTCTGTTACATAATGCATGGAGCTCATCATCACTGGTATTGAGCCCATCAATTAAAAGTGTGGTGATTTCCACATGAGTGTGTTTTGCGGAGGTCTCTATTGTTTTCAGAACAGGGTTAAGATGACCGCAGCAGAATTCGCTATAATATTTTTCGGTGTAGGCTTTGAGGTCTATATTCATCGCATCGATATATGGCAACAGTTTTTCGAGGGGAGCTGGATTGATGAAGCCGTTTGTCACCAGCACATTTTTCAGACCGAGCTCATGTGATTTCCTAGAAAGGTCATAGACATATTCATACCAGACCGTAGGTTCATTGTAGGTGAATGCAATGCCGATTGAACCTTGATCTTGAGCCATTCTTAGGATGACATCATCAGAAACTACAGGGGATTGACCATTAAAATGGACCAAATCATGATTTTGGCAAAAGTCGCAGTCAAAGTTGCAACCTGATGTCCCTATTGAGAAAATGGTGTGACCTGGATAAAAGCGATTGAGTGGTTTCTTTTCAATAGGATCATAGGCGTAGGACACAACTTTTCCATAATTGTTGATGAGCAGTTTTCCACTTTCATTATATCGTGTTCGGCATTTTCCGAGTTCAGACTCTTTCAGATGACAATAGTGGGGGCAAAGGGTGCAAGTGACTGTTCCATCCTCATGCTGTGTTTGAAACATCGCAAGTGGATTGTGATTCATAAATTCACCTTCTTTCAATTATTATTTTATCATTAAATTGGAAGGCTTAACAGATAAAAGTCTTGCAAACCCTACAGGTCTATGACAATATATACATATAGATTTTTACTAGTGTCGAAAGGAAAATCATGAAAAATAAAGCTGTTATTTTGGGATCGAATTATTATATCGGATTAAGTGTATTGAGATGTTTGGGAGAAAATGGTGTCAAAACAGTGGCCATGGACTACTCTCTGGATGGAGCCTATGGTTCAAAGTCTAAATATTGCTTAGAAAAATATGTAACCCCTCATTATAAAAATGAAACCGAAGCATTTATCGACTATTTGATCGATTATGCGGGAAAACAGGAAGTTAAACCTGTTTTATACCCATGCCATGACTCTTATGTTGAGGTCGTTGACGCCCATCTTGACTTATTAAAAGAGCATTATTTGATTTCGCAGCAAGAGCAAGGTCTTTGGACTCGATTGATGAATAAGGATATACTTCATAAAATCGCTCAGGAAAATGGTGTCTTGGTGCCAGAGACGGTACGAATCGGTGATCCTGATTTTTATGAGAGGATCGAGAGTGAGATCCACTATCCTTGTATCGTTAAACCAGTGGATTCAGTCGCCTTTGTCAATCACTTCAGGAAAAAGATATTCCTTGCAAACAATGTTGATGAGCTTAAGTCGGCCATTGAGAAATCCAGTGCGGCCAATCTCGAAGTCATTGTTCAGCGGATCATACCTGGATTTGATGATCATATGCATACCTATGACGCCTATTTGAATCAAGATTCCAGGGTAACACATTACACCACTTGCCAAAAGTTCAGACAGTACCCGATCAATTTTGGAGCCTCTGTCTATACTGGTCAAAAAAATGTTCCAATATTGCATGAAATAGGTTCCAAATTTTTAGAGGCCATAAGATATAAAGGCTTTGGAGAAATCGAATTTAAAAAGGATGCTGAGACTGGGGAGTTCTATCTCATAGAGATCAATGTCAGAACGACAAACCTCAACAGCCTGCTTCATAAAGTCGGTCTCAATTTTCCTTATATTGACTACTGCGAACTCACAGGTTCTCCTCTACCACCGAAAGCAGTGACTGTGGATACGAACCGTGTATTTTGGTACGCTTTTGAAGACGTTTTGGCAGTAAGGGACTATCTAAAAACCGGTCAACTGAAAATTGGAGAAGTTTTAAAATCGTATCTGAAACCGAAGGCGTTTGCCATATGGAGTATTAGTGACCCAAAACCAGGATTGGCTTTCTGGGGGATATTGATAAGTAAGGCAAAGAACAAATTGTTCAAGCGATAACTAGAAAGGTGTGTATTCATGAAGATCAATGAGCTCTTAAATGAAATAGAAGTCATAGATAATAGAAATGCTATTGCGCTAGAAATCTCTGGGATAGCCTACCATTCGGGTAAAGTGAAAAACGGAAATGTGTTTGTGTGTATAAAGGGATATTTGACCGATGGTCACAAGTATCTGAAACAAGCCGTTGAAAATGGGGCTGTGGCAGCTGTGGTGGAGGATTATCAAGAAGATGTGCAGATTCCACAGTATCGTGTCAAAGATGCAAGGATTGCGCTTGCCGCAATGGGCAGTGCGTTCTATGGTTGGCCATCCAGAAAAATGAAGATGATCGGCATTACGGCAACCAATGGAAAAACGACCACCTCCTATATGACGAACTCCATATTTGAGGCAATGGGACTCAGAACCGGATTGATTGGAACGGTTATGATCAAAAATCATGACCATCATATAGCTGCAGACTTAACCACCCCTGAATCTTTGGATTTACAGGGGTATTTGGCTGAAATGGTCGACAACGATGTGTCACATGTCACTATGGAAGTCTCATCCTCGGCACTCGAACTCAATCGTGTCTACGGTGTGGATTATGATATCGTCGCTTTCAACAATTTAAGTAGAGAGCACATAGATATGCATGGATCATTTGAAGAATATTTCAGTGCGAAATCAAGTTTGATCAGAAATGTCAGTGAGAACAGCACAGCAATTTTGAACCTGGACTGTCCTTATGCATCCTCATTGAGCACTCAGACAAAAGCGCAGGTCATAACTTATGGACTAAAAGAGCATTCTGGTCACATCTTATGTAAAGACCTAGATTTAACAACAGGGCGAGGCCGATTTACTGTCGTCGTTGCAAAGCCATTTGCAGTTGGGGATGTCCATTGCCCGAGTGTGGAATTTGATGTTGAGCTTGCTGTACCTGGACTTCATTCGGTTTATAATGCACTTGCGGCTGTAGCAATCAGTCTTGCAGCAGGTGCTCCTCTGGATGCGATTCAAAAGGGTCTTAAGCAATTCAGAGGTGTTGAGAGACGCTTCGAATTCATCTATGAGGGTGATTTCATCATTATCGATGACCATTTCGCTAACGCTGGCAATATCGATGTGACACTTCGAACACTGGATTACATGAAGTACAATAATTTGCAACTTGTATATGCCATTAGGGGCAACCGTGGCCCGATTGTCAATAGAGAAAATGCCGAAACAATTGCCAAATGGTCCAAAATCCTTGGATTCAGCGAGGTGATTGCAACTAAAAGCGTCAAGCATACAACTTCCAAAGACCTTGTTACTGATGAAGAAGTCAATGTCTTTTTGGAGGTTATGAATGAAGCCGGACTTAAAGTTCATTTACATGATGGCCTTTCAGAGGCGATTGCGGAAGGCCTATCAAAAGCTGAACATGATGATTTGGTGCTGCTGGCTGGTTGCCAAGGTATGGATTTTGGCGCTGAAGTGGCTCTACATCAATTGCTTAAGCTCATTCCTGGAGCGAATAAGGCAGAAGTGCTGGAACCGCTTCGTACAAGAGTCTGCGGTATTTCAAACGACTTTTCATAGAAAGGACTAGTTAATGTGTGGATTTGTAGGATTTACGAATAATCCCAAACTACAAGACAGAGAAAATATATTGAGTGCAATGACTGAGGCGATTCATCATCGGGGACCGGATAGTGACGGTCAATATGTTGATGAACACATTGCTCTTGGCTTTAGACGTCTGAGTATCATCGATTTGTCAGATGATGCTCGACAACCAATGGTCAGTGAAGATGAAAACCATGTCATGGTATTCAATGGTGAAATATACAATTTTGAAGAAATCAAGAAAGGCCTTATAGCTGAGGGGTATCATTTCAAGAGTCATTCGGACAGTGAGGTTTTGCTTAACGGATATAAGGCTTACGGCATGGAGATTCTTGGAAAGTTGAGAGGCATGTTCGCATTTGCCATTTGGGACAAAGCGCAAAAAGAGCTTTTTATCGCAAGGGATTTTTTTGGAATAAAGCCTCTATACTATACTGAAAACACTTCAGACGGGACGTTTATTTTCGGCTCCGAGATCAAATCGTTCTTAAAGCATCCGTCGTTCATAAAGTCTTTTAATGATCAGGCTCTGAAGCCGTATTTGACTTTTCAATATTCAGTGCTCGATGAGACGTTTTTTAGTGGTGTCTATAAACTTAAGCCTGCTCACTACATGAGAATCAAAGCTGGCGAAATTGAAATCAAACCGTACTGGCACAACACATACGAAATCAACTCCAATGATTTGATGAGCAATGTAGAGCAAATCAAAAGCGTGATGAAATCGTCAGTTGAGTATCACAAAATCAGTGATGTCAAAGTGGGAGCATTTTTATCTGGTGGAGTGGATTCCAGTTATATCACAGCACTACTCAAACCGAATAAGACTTTCTCTGTCGGGTTCTCGGATTATGAAGCCATGTACAATGAGACCGATTTGGCTGAGGCTTTGTCTGAACAACTCGGAATTGAAAATCACAAGAAATTGATTACCGCTGAAGAATGTTTTGATGCATTGCCCGAAATCATGTATCACATGGATGAGCCTCAATCCAATCCTTCAGTTGTTCCACTTTATTTTCTGGCTGAACTGGCCAGTAGACATGTGACTGTGGTTCTCTCTGGAGAAGGCGCAGATGAATTGTTTGGGGGTTACGTTTGGTATCAGAATTCTCCTGTATTTGAGACGTACTCCAAAATTCCACTTGGGATAAGACAAACCCTTGGTAAATTCGCCAGAAAGCTACCGGAAGGTAGAATCACTAATTTCATGGTCAAAGCCGCCACACCGATTGAAGAAAAGTTCATCGGTCAGGCAAAAGTTTTCGAAGAAAGTGATGCACTTAAGATTTTGAAACCCCCATACAAAGACGGTCCAGATGTAAAATCCATTACAGATCCTGTATATAATGAGGTGAAGAATCAGGATGATCTCACTAAAATGCAGTTTCTTGACCTAAACTTATGGTTGCCAGGTGATATACTGCTAAAGGCAGATAAGATGAGCATGGCACATTCCATTGAACTCAGGGTCCCTTTTCTTGACAAGGAAGTAATCAAGGTCGCTTCATCGCTTCCTAAACTGCAACGTGTCAACAAGATAGACACCAAATATGCTTTAAGAAAAGCCGCTGGTGACATCTTGCCTGAGGAATGGGCAAATCGACCTAAAGTGGGATTTCCAGTGCCAATCAGACACTGGTTCAGAACACTGGACAATTACAATCGGATAAAAGAAAAATTTGCATCTGACACTGCAAACACTTTTTTTCATACGGATCAATTGATGTCCTATTTGGACGAACATTTTCATAACAAAGCAAATCATGCGAGATATATTTGGACCGTATTTGTGTTTTTGACATGGTATGATGTTTATTTCGCTAACGAAGAGCAGAATAATTAGGAGAGAATAATGAGAAGACAAAATAAATTCCCAATCAAACCCATAATGATCGTATTGCTAATCGTATTATTGGGAGTGATGATCTATAATAGTGGTGTCCTTGTAAAAATAGGCCTTTTGAAAAGTGGCATACCAGAAGATATAGGTATTAGACCAGATGACCCGAGAGTCATTGAAAAAGTGGATGAGTCAGTAGATCGCGGTCTTGTCAGACGTACAGTGGATGAACTGATGGGTCTGATTACAGGTAAAGTCAAAGAAGGTTCTATAGTGATTGTCACAAATGACACGGCAAAATCTTGGGGCATAGAGAACATGACTTTTGAAATCAAAAATGCTGTGACAGGCGAAGTCGTGGAACAGGTAGTCACTAATTCCGAAGGCGTTGCAAAGTCAAGTCCTCTCAAGTATAAGCGTGCATATGAAATCAAGCAGATTGAAACTGCTTTTCCATATGAAGCTTCTGATGAGACTATCGTCATCGAGATGAAAGCGCCAATCACTGAAGTTAAATTTGAACAACGTGTTGAGGAACAAGTCAAAAGATATGAACGTGACGATAGTGGCAACATCAACGTAATTGAGTCATTTGTTCCAGTTGAATTGATTTTTCAAAAGCCTGAACTCCCCAATGGATGTGAAATCACATCGTTGACTTCAGCACTCAATTATAATGGATATCCTATAGACAAAGTCACGCTTTCAGATGAATTTTTACCGATGAGACCATTTTATCGTAAAGATGGCAAATTGTATGGTCCCCATCCGGATGAGGCTTTTTCTGGAAATCCTCGAGATGGTAGTGGTTTCTACGTATTTGCAGGACCGACGGCCAAAGCAGGTAATGATTATATCAAATCTGTGGATGGTCAACATACCATTAAGGATTTGACTGGAAGTTCAAGAGAGACTGTCATTGATTACGTGGAACAGGGTGTTCCAGTTGTCATATGGGTAACACTAGATCTTGGAGCACCAAATTTCAATTATAGTTGGCTGCTCGATGACACTGGTGAAGAGTATCCGGCACTTCTCAATCTACACTGTGTGGTCATCAATGGAATCAATGGAGACCAATTCAGTGTAATGGATCCACTTGCTGGAAATGTCTCATATGACGTGAATGCATTTTTCGAAAGCTACGAGAGTATAGGTTCCAGAGCCTTGGTTGTACTGCCTCTGGACAACTGATATAAATCTAGAAAAACGGGTATGATAAGAGCAAGGGTGTTTTTCACCCTTGCTTTTTTAAAATATGGTTGGAGGTTTAGTCTATGAAAGCAATTGTTGTCTCGGACACATTTAAGGGTACTTTTACCTCGTTTGAAGTCAATGCGGCTCTTGAGCAAGCGATCAAAGAAAGATTCACTGATGCGCAAGTCATCAATCTGACAGTCGCAGACGGTGGAGAAGGTACTGTAGAAGCACTACTACAGGCAACTGGAGGCAGTGCTAAGAATGTTAAAGTCAAAGATCCGTATCTTAGGGAAATCGATGCGATCATAGGCATTAAAGAACATACCGCTTACGTTGAAATGGCTCAAGTTTCTGGGATATTGAGGCTTTCACAAGATGAACCCGATCCATGCAGAGCAACTACCTTCGGTACAGGAGAAATGATCAAGGCCGCACTCGATGAGGGCGTGAAAGAAATTATTATCGGTGTGGGTGGTAGTGCGACTAATGATGTTGGTATGGGTATGGCACAAGCACTTGGAATAGTTTATTATGATGCTCTCGGAAACGTTTTGCCACCTCGTGGAGATTCTGTCTTCAAGGTGGATCGATACGATGATTCGAACCTTGATCCAAGACTCAAAGAGACGGTGATCAAAGTACTCTGTGATGTTCAAAATCCACTCACTGGACCAGAAGGTGCAACTCGTGTCTATGGAAGTCAAAAGGGTGTCGTTGGAGAACTCGTCAATCAATTTGAAGAAGCCCACGAAAAATTCAATACCATAATTTTCAAACGAGATGGTATTGATCTCAATTTGGTGCCTGGCAGTGGAGCAGCCGGAGGACTAGCCGGAGGACTTTTTGTTTTTCTGGGTGCCAGTCTTCAGTCGGGTCTTGAAACTGTTCTTGAAGCAGTTCATTTTGACGAAATGATTGAAGATGTTGATTATGTGATCACAGGTGAAGGAAAACTCGATGAACAGTCATCATACGGGAAAGTGCCTTATGGTGTTGCAAAAGCAGTCCAGAATTACCATAAGAACAATATTCACAGAAAATGTCCGAAAGTCATTGCCTTTGTAGGGCATAATTCTCTTCCAATTGAGATGGAGACTCCTTTTAACGTGATATTTGAAGCGTCAAAAGGCACTGTGCCTTACTCAAAAATACTGGACAACAAATGGAAATACTTAAACGCAGCCATTGAAAGGCTTACAGATTGGATGGAAATAGATCAGAAAAGAAAGTAGGTAGCCAGATGAAAATAGTGGTTTTGGATGGATTTGCACTAAATCCAGGTGATTTGTCATGGAGCAGTTTGGAGGCACTTGGTGATGTAACGGTCCATGACAGGACGTCAAGAGATGAAGTCATTGAAAGAGCGAAAGAGGCTGACATCATATTGATCAATAAGATTCATTTTAGAAAAGAACAGTTTGAGCAGTTGCCCAAACTCAAATATATAGGTGTTTTGGCCACCGGCTACAATATAGTGGATGTGGAAGAGGCGAGAAGACATGGTATTGTCGTCACAAATGTTCCAACTTATGGGACTCAAGCTGTGGCACAATTTGTATTTGCCCATCTGCTTGAAATCTGTCATCATATTCCTTTACATGCTCAATCTGTAAAAGAGGGCAAATGGAACAGAAGGGAAGACTTTTGCTATTGGGAGAAGCCTTTGATTGAACTTTCAGAAAAAGTGATGGGGATTGTTGGAGCAGGTCGTATCGGGATGGAAACCGCTAAAATTGCCAATGCATTTGGCATGAGGGTCATCGTATTCACTCCAAGACCTGATCTGTCTCGTGAGACACCAATGCTGAAATTCGTTTCATTTGATACTTTGGTCAAGGACTCGGATGTCATCAGTCTACATTGTCCTTTGACGCCGGAGACAAGAGGCATCATTAATGCCGAGGCTATATCAAAAATGAAGTCAGGGGTTATCATTATCAACACATCAAGGGGACCATTGATCGACGAGGTGGCTTTGCTGGAAGGACTCAAATCCGGAAGAATCTATGCTGCAGGACTGGATGTTCTGGCTAAGGAACCACCATCTGAACATAATCCTCTTTTTGATCAAGAAAATTGCAATGTTACCCCGCATATCGCCTGGGCACCTCATGAATCCAGAAAGAGACTACTGGACACAGCAGTCGAAAATGTGAAAATGTACCTGAATGGTGAACCGACAAATCAAGTCAATGGAGGTTGAGATGGTTAACGAGATTTTAAAAAGACACAAAACATTTTATAAGACCGGTGTGACGAAATCCTTAAATTATAGGATCAATCAACTAGAGATACTGAAAGCGGTCATTCATAAATACGAAAACGAAGTTATGGAAGCATTGTTCAAAGATCTGAAGAAACCTGAATTCGAGGCTTATGCACACGAAGTGGGATATGTCCTTGACAGTATCACTTATGCGTTAAAACACTTGGAAAACTGGACCACTGAAAGAAGTGTCAAGACACCACTTCATCAACCTTTTTCAAAAGCAGTGGTAAAAAATGAGCCTTATGGCACAGTACTGATTATTGCTCCTTTTAATTATCCTTTTCAACTGCTGATCGAGCCAATGATCGGGGCAATAGCCGCCGGCAACACAGCTGTGCTGAAACCATCCAATCAAACACCTTACACTGAGGCAATCATAAAGAAAATGATGATTGAGGTGTTCGATGAAAACTACATTACTGTGGTCACTGGTGGCAGAGAAGTGGTCACTGAACTCATACATTCGCCATTTGATTATATTTTCTTCACTGGAAGTGAATCGACTGGAAAAGTTGTCATGAGAGCCGCTGCAGATCATTTGGTGCCTGTGACACTTGAACTTGGTGGAAAAAGTCCGGCGGTGGTTCATGAAGACGCTGTGATTGAAACCGCAGCCAAAAGAATAGTTTGGGGTAAGTATTTAAATGCAGGGCAGACTTGTGTTGCCCCTGATTATGTATATGTGCATGAATCCAAGGTGGATGAGTTCATAGATTCTGTCATCAAACATATCATTGAGTTCTATGGCGTATTGCCTCAAAACAGTCCGGACTATGGACGCCTCGTAAATCAAGCCACCGTAAAACGGCTTGCAGGGCTCATAGATCATGATAAGGTCATCATGGGTGGACAATATGATATTGAAGGCTGTTACATGGCACCTACAGTCATGAAAGGCGTCAACTGGAACGATAAAATCATGTCAGAAGAAATCTTCGGTCCAATTTTACCTGTTCTCACCTATAACAATTTAAATGAGATCATTGACGTCATTTCCAGCAAACCAAAGCCTCTCGCTTTCTATTTGTTCTCTGAAAGCGTAGTGGTCCAGGAACATTTGCTTGAAAGTCTCTCTTATGGAGGCGCTGCAATCAACGATACAGTTTCCCAAGTAGGTTCACCGCACATGCCTTTTGGTGGAGTGGGAGCATCAGGAATGGGGTCCTATCATGGTGAAACCAGTTATAGAACATTTTCGCACGAGAAAAGCATTTTGAAAAAATCATCAAAATTTGATGTGAAAATGATTTATCCACCATACAAGAACCGCCTACATTGGGTTAAGAAGATTCTTAAATGATTTTTATGCAATTGAAAAGCAGTATTTTCAGCTTATAAACATGCTGAAAATACTGCTTTTTTTATTCATAATTAGAGTTCGTACATAAAAAGTGTCTTAATTGTAGATTTTTACTTGCTATGACTAGTATTTTCTATCGTTTCCACAATTATTAATGTGCACACTATTACAATTGCACATAGTACAGAGATCGCACTAACTATAATGCCTGCCTCAGCTGGTCCAGAGCCTAAGAAACTGCCCACACTCACTGATATGAACTCAACAATCACAAAAACAATTAAACCTATTATAAAATGACCGATTCTCATGTGTAAACTCCTTTTCAGTCCAAAATCTTATATAGAATTTTATAAAGTGTCTTTGCATCTTCAGGACTGATATCCAGACACTGGACAATCTGCTTTGGAACTTCCAGAGCTTTGTCCCTGAGAGCCAGTCCTACTGGAGTGAGTTTGATGTAAACGTTACGCTCATTTTCAGTGCCACGTTTTCTGGTGATGTAGTTTTGTGCCTCAAGCTTTTTAAGTACCGGTGTCAAAGTCCCAGAGTCCAGAAAAAGCCTCTCTCCGAGCGTCTTGACCATAACATCGTCCTGCTCCCATAGTACCATCATGGTTATATACTGAGTATAAGTTAGACCGAGAGGGTCCAAATAAGGTTTGTACATGCTTATGATGTTTTTTGAAACTGCGTATAGTGGGAAACAGAGTTGATTTTTAAGTAATAATGAATCGTATTTGTCATTCATATTGAACTCCAATCCAAATAGTTAAAATATACAATTAAATTGTATGCAATTTTTATGTGGATGTCAAGAATTTAATAAGTTCAGATAGCGGTAAAGGTTTTGAATGAAAATAGCCTTGTTCAAAATCAATACCGATTCTTTTTGCCATGGAAGACATTTCAGTTGTTTCTATGCCTTCAGCAACGACTTTGATATCCTTCGAATGGCATAATATTGTGAGTGCACTTAAAAAAGATTCAATTTCCGGATCACTGGCAGCCAACCAAATGATCTGTTTGTCCAATTTAAGTTTTCCACAATCTAGTGTAAAAAGTATATTGAGCGAGGAATAGCCTTTTCCGAAATCATCAAGTGAGATGATAAAACCGTTCGCAATCAGACATTCAAGTGTGTCCTTGGCGACTTTGTTTTTTTCAAGAGTAATCGACTCTGTGACTTCAATCACAAGTTCTTTGTTTTCTATGTTGAAAACACTGACGAGGTCAGCCAACTTGCTTGTGAAATTTGGATCAAGTAGTTGCAATACGGAAGCGTTTACTGACACAGGGATGCGTTTGCCCACCTCGTTAGTTATGGCATCAAACGCCTTAAGAGACTCAAGTACCGAAAAAAATCCAAGATCGATGATATTCATAGTCCGTTCAGCGATGGGTATGAATTCATCCGGATAGATCTCACCATACTCTGTATTGTGCCAACGCATCAAGGCTTCCAGACAGCTTACTTCACCAGTGCAAGAATTCAATATGGGCTGAAAGACCATTTCGAACTCACCAGCAGTTAAAGCACTGTGCATTTCAGTTTCGATAAAGTTTGTTCTATTGACGTCATAACGTATTTCATCGTTATAAAGAATACAGTTTTCAATTTTGTTTTTTTTGGCATAAGACATAGCAAGCTTTGCAGAATCATAATCATTGGTTTTGTCTGATAGGCCGGCAAAGACCTGCAATTCGATGCCTTTTATGAGCTGCTCCGTCTTACGTCTTATGGATTTGATGCAACTGTCGATGGAAGATTTTATGAATTCATTGGACATCCTTTTGTGAAAAAGAATGGCAAAATCGTAGTACTCCATTTTGAACAGCAGATGACTTTGCTTGAATGTTTCGTTCAGCACTTCGGCAACGACTTGAAGGATCCGTGCAGATATATCATGGCCATAAATTTCATTGATGACTTCCATTTGATTGAATCCAATGGAAGTTACAATAAATTCGTCAGGATGGTCTGCAAGAGTTTCAATGAGCTTGGATCTGTTGAAAAGACCAGTCATTTTGTCCTTGAAGGCCAAGTCGAATATTCGAATCTCGTCAATTTTTCTAGCGGTTATATCCTGATGAGCTCCAACCATATAAAGATATTCGCCACTATCGTCATATTTGGTGACGCCTTTGGCTTCTATCCATACATATTGATTTTTTCGATTCATAACCCTGTATTCACTCACAAACATGACTGTGCCACTGCCAATCTGGTGCTCGACATTTTCTCCGAATGTTGCCTTGTCCGCAGGGTGAATCAGTTCAATCCATTCGTCGAGGGTTGAATTCTCAAGGCTTATATTGAAATTCTTATAAAAATTTTTATTGTAGAAGGACATCTCACCACTCGGTGACATTTCCCATAGCCCTTCGCTTGATGCATCGAAGAGGGCCATCAGTGAGTCGAAATTTTTGTTGCTCATTGGTTGGATTCTCTCCATTTCTTGACATCTAGTAAACAGTTATAGCGTTTCATTTCCAGTATAGGGTCAATATCGCTGACACATTTGAAACCGAAATTTTTGAAAAACTTAACAGATTTATAATCACATTCAAGAGCCACTGAATCATAATGTCCATCAGCTATCAGAGCGGACAATAATTTTTTACCGATTCCAGTGCGTTTTTGATCTGGGGCAACTGCCATGTGTCTGAGGATGAATTGATCGTTGTTGATCTGTGAACCGCCCGCAATGCCTATGATTTCACCATCTTTTTCGCAGACATAGAAGCGACCCTGATTCTTGGCATAAACTGATTGTGCAATGTTTTGAACCTTACCGTAGGTTGGATTGATCATACAAAGCATCAATAATTTCGCGATGGTCTCGTTTTCAAATATGTGACTGTAATCTTCTATTCTTCTAATGGTCATTGTCATCCCTCACTTTTCTTAGTTAATTCAATTCATTCTAACATTTTGCTGAAATGAATTCAAACAAAAACATTGTAAAAATATGTAAATAAATGTTATGATAAAACAATGTAAATAAATGGATAACCCATTACAGAGCTAAACCGCCATTTGCGTACCAGGTACCCTGACGGCGGTAACGTCGGAAGGAGTTAAGAATGAGAAAAATTTGTATTATGTTTTCAATTGTCACCATACTATTGTCAAGCGCTTCATTTGCAGAAATGGGAAATGTCTTTAGCGACATTTCTGAAACCCACTGGGCGAAAAGTTCCGTTGATCATCTGTATGGACTGGAAATCATCAGTGGCTATCCGGACGGGACTTTCAAACCGGAGAACAACGTCAAAATCAATGAATTCATCTTGATGACCATCAAATCGCTTGGTTATCATTATGATTCCAAATCCACTGATTGGGCGAAGCCTTATATCGACAAAGCCATTGAACTAGGAATTATTGAAAATAAAGAATTTCCACAGTACACCGCAGACATTACAAGAGAGCAAATGGCATCGATCGTGGTCAATACACTTTCTTTAAATGAAATCAGACCTTCAAGTGCTGTGGATCTATACGTTAGAAATGATATGAAGGATTATCACCTAGTAGACGATTACTACAAGCAGAACGTTATTGACAGCTATAAATATGGAATCGTTAAAGGTTATCCCGATGGCACATTTATGCCTGAAGGACTTGCCAAGCGATCAGAAGCGTCAAGAGTCCTTGTGACCATGCTAAAAGCAGAAGAAAGATTACCTTATGAGAATGTTGAAGCCAAAAGCACTTTAATGCCTGAATGGACTATTATAGACAATGAAGATACATTTAAAATGGTGAAAATGGTCGCACCACTATTCAATGGTGAACCTTTAAATGAATTGGTTGAAGTTGGTGAGCATCTTATGACCGTACAGGATCAAGGAAAAGGCTATTTATGGATTTATTATAATTCGTTTTCGCAAGAGTATGGTGCTTCTGGATATAGAAGCAGAACTTTTTATGATGACATATTTGATATACCGTCACTCATGGAACGATCTTTTTTAGTAGCCGAAAGAATGGATTTTTCATTTACAGTTACACCAATGGATCTCACCGGTAAATATAGACCATACAGTATAACATTTTGGAAGAAATCAGAACACATGGAAACAAATGAAACCTATGAACACTATTTTCTGACTCGATACGAAGCACAGATCAAGCATATCTTTGAAATCCTTTTTGAAGATGAAACCGACAAAGCGTGGAGCTATTTCATGACTGGAATTAGATATAATGGTGACTGGAATCGAATTGAAGAAACTATTAATGGCAGAAACCTCATAATTGGATCTTCAAATTCAGGTGTTACAGTTACAATTTCACTTAAACAATAAGGAGTAAAGCCATGAAAAAAAATTTAACATTGGTACTGGTAGTGCTATTGTTTTTACAAAGTATTTTTATCATACCTTTTGATTTAAGCCATGCGGTCACCAATAATCCGAGTCGTTATGATCAACCCAAATGGTTTGAAACCGACCCTTTATCGGGACAAACTTGGAGTGAGTATGTAAACGTTTTTGGCTTACCAATTGAAACCAAAAGACTCAATGAAGATGGCTATGCCTTTTCTATGGAACACTGGATCGACAAAAGAATCGTTGTTTATGGTGGACCCGATGATGTGCCTAAAAATGATTTTAAAAACTCAACACTGATAGGAACGGTAGTAACGCCCAATCAAGGCTATTATGAAAATGGAACAGGTGAGTACCGCTATCACGGTTTTGATGCGGTGGGCAATCCCTACAACAACAACAATTTTCCAAGAGATTTGGACTCAGGATCACAACCATCCAGTAAAAACTGGATCTACCGCATATGGGAAGAAGGAAACCCCTATCAGTACAGCCCAAGTGGTGTGCCAAGGATTATAGAAGCCAGTGATTATAATAAAACTGCTATTAAAGATAGTAATACCAACGATGTAATCTACACCCGAAAATACATTGAAAATGGACTACCATTTAAAATCGAACGCAGTACAGATAGTAGAAAAAGTGCTTACAACTACGCACACGTTTTAACACGTCCCACAAGCCTTTTCCCAGGAGAAGCGGTTCTATGGCACGATCCAAACAATTACGCCAATCCATCGGGAAAACTCATGTGGAATCAAACATTCTCACTGAACAAAATTGAAGAAAAAGCACCAACACCCGTTACAGCACAAATTGAAATCACTTCCATAAGTGATAAAGCCATAGATAGCTCTGGTGCAGTAGTGGTCAAGGGTATCATCCATGGAAAGCTTCAGGACGATTACATGTACGATGGCATTAATGAAGAAGGTATTCCCGACGATGTGTACAGAGGTGCATTTTACAATCGTGAGGACATTAGTTCATGGTCATTTAAAATCAGAGATCAGGTCACAGGACAGGTAAAAGCACTTACTGGAATAAGAGAAACAGCGAATACAGGTAGTGCAGAATTTACCATTTCCATACCCTACAGTGCTTACAAACATCTTGTGAGTTTTGACAATCCATCATTTGAAATCATCCTCGATGGAAGTTCGACAAGTCATTTTAATACTGGTGATTCTGAAACAGGCTATGCGAGTACCGATGGTAGTGTTTCTGGTGGTTCAGGACAACCGACTCAGGCACCACCAATCAATGTAGAAGCCCCAATATTTGAAGAAATGATCCCACCTATGAATTTTGACGTAACCGCACCTGATAAGATGCTCGATACAGAAAAATTCAATCTCAGGGACAACACCGTTCCACTTGAAGGAGCGATCAGAGAAATCTATATTGGTGGACAGCTTTTATCAGAATCACAGGCAGAAGCGTTTGCCAGTGGACAGCACCTTTTCCCACTCACTGGCGAAGATAAGATTTACAACTACAAGATTAAATACATTGATCCTGATGGAACAGAGTACGAATACATCAGTCATATAGTCGTTTACACCACGAAGCCCAAGGCACAATTTAAAGTGACAGGCACATTCAAAGAAAATAGACTGATTGAAGCAAATACAGATATAACAAGTGTCAATTCAAGTTATCTGATATCAAATGCCACAATCGGAACAGACTTCTTTAATGCACAGAATCTTGATGGTTCAAGCACCATCATCAAATATGGTACGCAGAACGCTTCAAAACTTGCTTACATCGTCAAAGACCAAGCATCCATACAGATGAACATGAGAGTTACAACATCTGTTCCAAGATCAAAAATTCAACGATCAGATATTCCAAGCGGATATTTCACATCAGATGTATACAATTACAACTTGTTTGTACTTGAAGATTACGCACCTGCACTTATATCAAATGTTTGGAACGCAACGCTTGTAAGAAACGAAGTTCTTGATTTTTACTATGATTCTGCAAGCGTGGATCAAGATAACATCAGTGTCAGCACTTACAAAATTTACTATGACAACGATGGCAACGGAACACCTGAATTACTCCTGAAACAAGGCAACTACGCCGACTACACAGAATTTAAACCGACACAGCTAGGGAATTACAAGATTGTTTTCTATGCTGAGGAAACATTCGGACAGCCGACACTTTCACAATTCATAACTACAGCAGACAAGAAAACAGCTACTTTGGAACGAGAATTTTACGTTGACAATTTAGCACCAATGACCAAGATATATACGGATATCGAATACGATTTTCCAGAATCGGATATTGTGATTCTTAATGACCAAGCCATTACAAGAGATCTGAACAACACCATCGTTTCAGAGCGTGTGAACTGGATCAATTCACTGAGACAATCAGGAATCTCAACAAACATGGAAATTTGGGATCTGCATACCTATGTATATTCTCAAAGTGCATCCACCTCACGAAACACAGGGGGGAGTTATCCGTCATCCACACGATCCTATTCTTCAGATGGATATTCTGGAACGCTATCACTATATAATGTGGTGAACAATGAATACAGGCAAGACGATGGACGTTATGTGACTACTACGGATTCTAAAAGTGTGTCAACGTCTAAATCTCAAAGCGGAACTGCACCACCTACCACAGCAAGCAACATACCATCAACTGTCTCTTATAGTAGCGGAGGGTATACAGGTACAATGTATCAAGATTCTTACGATTACAGCACCTCTCCAGTTTATGAAGCCGATGGATCCATATCCACTTGGAAATACAAGTGGAGAAGATATGCAACGTATTCAGGCACAGCCACTAAGACAAGCACTGTATGGCAATCTGATTACAACTGGTATGACGATTACAGAGGATATTACAGTGGAACCATTTATAAGAACGTGAAACAGACTTTTACACCAACCTTTAGAAATGGTTCTGACAAGTACATTGTTTACTTTGCAGATGCTACCGTAAACAACAAGACTGACCTTCAGTCGGTGCTTAATAAAGGGGATGCTAAAGTTATACTTGTTTCAAAATCAACAGCAAAATCTCAGATTTCGCACAGTTATTGGGTGGACAGCGCTCAGTCACTTGAAAACGTCATGAAAGCAGTGAATGATATCATCAAAGAGAACAATCCAGTGGATAATCGTAAATTACTGCTCGTTGGAGAATCATTTACGACCAATGTGGCGAATTTCGATATGGAAGGTGATCCATTGTCTGTAGTTGGTTTTCAGTATATTCAAGATGCTAACTACTATGACAACAGCATGGGCGTTGAAACTGGAACAAGATTAAGTTACCTCGCTACTGCGTTCTCAGGAACAGTAAAAACCAGTTTCTCAAAAGTAGGGAAGTACACCGTACAACGCATGATCAAAGACACACCAATTGGTAAAGCTTCTTTTGGAAAAGAATCCAATGTCCCTGCACTGGATGTATATGTCCACAGAAAACCGATTGCAGATTTTACGCTCGATTGGGATTATAACACAAGCGATCAAAAGTACAAGACAACATGGGTTGACCTATCCTACGACCTCGATCATCAATTTTCAGATGCACAAAAGGGCATAAGAGACAGACAGATTATGTATCGAAAAATTGATGGAGATAATCAATGGATCTATGCGATTCCTGATAACCTTGCATACGGTGTCTATGAAGTGAGTTATATCGTTAAAGACATTGAAGGAGCGTGGAGCAATCCAAAGACTAAATTGTTTACTCTCGATGCAATCCCTGAACTGATCATAGACGCTGAGTTGGAACCACCTGTACTCCCAGCATCGGAAACCTTAAGCATTAAAGAAATTTTCACACAGTACCATGAAGCGCATGATGTCAAATTGGAATGGCTTACTCAAAGTGGTCAGTACAAAGGTGCAATTGCGTTATTATTATACTCAAATATGTCAAATTATAACAAAATAGACAGCAAACACCATTGGTTGGATCAAGGGTTTAAAATACCAGATGCCACTCAAGATGGGAATTATATCATTCGTGTCAGCTCAAGAGATGTTTCAGTGAACTTACCTTTCAAAGTACTCACTCCGATAGACGTGGTTGGAAGCATGGATGAGATGGTTGCAGGAGAAAAGACAGATTTTTACGCAGAGGCAGGAAGATACGCCAGCAGTGTCATGGTCAGTCTTTATATCGGTACTGCCCACGAAGTGGTCAGGAATATGACTTATGTTGGTAGAACTGGCAGCGGAAGAACTCTATGGAAATATTCTGAGACCATTCCTGAGTCCGTTGAGGAGGGATTTCATGATTTCAGATTTACTGCAAGAACACCTTCAGGGAATCAAGCGACTGATGATGTGTCAGCGAAAATTGAAGTGCTGAGGATTTTAGAGGTAGGAGTAAAGGGATACTGGAACCATTGGCGCGGTCAAGTCAATTTATTTGGAGAGCTCATGACCAATGAACCCCATAGATTTTTGTCGCATGAAAAAGTGATTGTCACAGTGAGAACTGTAGGCAATCCAGAGATCGCCACTGTCAGGTGGTCCTCTGAGCTTGAACAAATGCTCTATACAGATGCGGTGGGGCATACTCATTCCTATGAAGATGCCTTTGGATTTATAGTGGATTTTCCTCTAGCGCTCAATCAATTGTCAACCGATCTGTGGGAGGTCGAGTATATACTTCCACTTGCCAACCACACGCTCAATTGGGACAATTCAAGGACTGCACCACCGTATTTTATGGAAATTGAAGTCAAAAAGGGGACTGTAGTCAAGAAAAGCCGTTTAGAGGATATTGACATCACTGGCAACATCTACGATCTTCTTTATCTACAGCCCCGTTATGATCAATAACTAGACAATTTTATAGCCTACACCCCATACAGTCTCAATCAACTGTGTATTGGGCGCAACGGTCTCGAGTTTCTCCCTGATCCGTTTGACATGTACAGTTACAGTGAACGCATCGCCAAGAGAATCGTATTTCCAGACGCGCTCGTAAATTTCCTCTTTAGAAAAAACTCTGCCCCTGTTTTTTGCTAGGAGTAGGATGATCTCAAATTCTTTCGGAGTCAAATCCAAAGTGACATCACCGAGTGTAAACGTCTTTGTCATTTCATTGATCACCATGTTTCGAATGGTGACATTGGAATCGTCAAACGTACCGGAAGGGGACGATTTCATTTTACTATAGCGTCTTAATTGAGCCTTTACACGAGCAATGAATTCATTTGTACTGAAAGGTTTTGTCATATAATCATCCGCACCGACTCCCAATCCCAGTACGATATCCATGTCTTGATTTTTTGCTGAAACGATCATGACGGGGATGTCTACAAGGGATTGGATTTTTTTGCAGATGTCGATGCCATTACCGCTTGGTAACATGAGATCCAGCACTACAAGTGAAACGCCTTCCAGAAGAGGAATGATCTTGGTGATGTCACCTGTATTTTCCATGACAACCTCAAAGCCATTGATCTCGAGGTAGTCCTTTTGTAATCTGGCGATACTTTGGTCATCTTCTATGATCAGAATTTTTTCCATATTTTTCTCTCCATGACTTGTTTTTTTTGTGTTCCACAGGAACGTTTTCAATATCCTCATATGCTTTCAAACGGATTGAAATCGTAAGTCCATTGATATCATTGCCTGTTGCGGAGATTTTCCCGCCATGTGCTTCAATGATTTCTTTGCATATGCTTAGACCGATGCCATTGCCACCGACATCGAGATTTCTGGATTTATCGGATCTGTAGAAGCGATCGAAAATTCGATCCAGATCAGCTTCAGGCACTCCAATTCCATTATCTGAAATATTGATGAAAACCCCATCGTCGTCTCTGTTGGCCAAGATGACGATTTCAATAGGTTTTTCACTGCGATATTTGACTGCATTTTCGATGAGATTAATGAAAACCCGCATTAATTTTTCGGGATCCACATCAATCATGGTGTCTTTGATGATGTAATGTAAGTACAGTTGACCACCAAACTTGGTGACATCGCTTTCAAGTTCATCCACACAGTCGAAAAGGAAGCTTCTCAAATCGATGACTTGTTTGTTGAGTTTGATGGAATTCGTATCATAACCGGTGAATTCGGAAAGATCATTGACGAGACTTTCAATCATATATGTTTTGGATTCAATGATATCCAAGTACTCCTTTTGTGTGGCTTCAGTTCTGGCTACACCATCTTTTAAGCCTTGCACATAACCTCTAATGGAAGTAATCGGTGTTCTGAGATCGTGTGAGATGTTGGCGATCAATTCCTTTTTCTCGCTTTCAAGCAATTTCTGCTTCTCAACCGATCGTTTTAGGGATTGACGCATACTCTCTATGCTCAGGGCAAGTTCCTCAAAATCATCATTTTCATTATAGGATAATTCAGCGTTCAGATTACCTTTACGAATCTCGTTTGTGGTAAAAGTGAGTTTCTGGATACTGTGCTTGATTGGATTGGAGATCCAAGCAATCAGAAAAGCGAGCAGTATAAGATTGAATGCACCATACAGTAGAAAGAAAACCCGTTCAAATGCTTGGTAAGCAAGCTCAAGCCTGGTGCTGTCAATTTTGAGCCTGACGTCGATGGAACCGCCATTCAATCGCTCCAAATGATGATGTTTCAATGAATAATGCTCATTGGGGAGATCCGGTGCAAGCTGTTTATAAAACCAATTTTCTATGAAAGTGGCATCCGATAGATCTTCAGAATATGTGGTGAAAAGTACGTTGCCATTTTCAGCGACTTCAACGATCAAAAATGAGGAGCTGAACTGCTCCTTGGCGTCGCGTCTGAAAGTATCTGAAAGAAAAAACTCCGGTGTTTCGGAATATGGAGCCACATAGTTTTCAAATTCAGTGGATATTTTTGAAAAGTTATTGAAAATGTCGAAATAGGTGTCGAAAAAATGTATGAAGTTGAGATTCTCGCTCAAGAAATTGCTGGTCACTGAAACGGTGAATGTAGCCGGGAGAAGGACCAAAAGGATGAGTGCAAATATAAATTTGGTTTTGATTTTCATAGGTAGCCTCGTTGTTTATTAGTAGTATTAATTATATTATAACATCCTATCCTTTTTCTAAATGAAAAATTACGAAATTATGAACAATTATATTAAAAATCTTTTACATTGGGAGTTTATAGCATTTCTTATGTTAAGATTAAAGAAATGACTTCATAATTCAAGGAGGCTTAAGATGTTAGATTTATTACTTAGTATGAACCCCATCGGGCAGATCATTATCATTCTGATTCTGCTTGTTTTAGCACTGACCATTATCGCACTTTTCAAAATCAAGACCAAATACCTGTCTTTAGTACACGATCTCATTGATGATTCCAACCGAAAAAGCAAGGTGTTTAAATATGAGATCAACAATGTGATCACAGAGGATTTCAAATCCGCCATGGATCTCAGAATTTCCGAAGTGAACACTCCGGCCATCATTGACAAGAACATTCAGACCTATATGTCAAAGACCTTGGTTGGCGAACGTTTTATTGGAAGAGCATCAGGACTCATGATTATTTTGGGTCTTGTAGGAACATTTTTCGGATTGACACTTTCCATATCAGAACTGGTTCAGCTTTTATCTTCAACCAACGAGGCGTTGATAGGTGACGTGAATATGATTACAGGAGGCCTACTCAGTTCGATCAATGGTATGTCCGTCGCTTTTGCCACATCTCTTTTTGGTATCAGCGCATCCATTATAGTCAATGTGTTGACTGTACTCATTGGAACTGCAGAATCCAGAGGACATTATATAGCTGTTGCTGAAGAATATCTGGACAATGTACTCGGACATAGATCTACCGACCTTACAGTAATCGACGAAGATGGAAGGACTCCACTTGAAGTGGCATTCGAAGAACTTGCAGGACGATTATCAAAGGATATCCAATCCGTATCCGAAGCGATGAGCTACCGATTGACAGTGGCTTCAAACAGCATGAAGGATACTGCCGACACCATAGAGCAGAGTCTTAAAGGATTTGACAATTCCGTTCAAACCTTTTCTGCGAATACCCGTGATTTTTCCGAGTTCAATCATCATTTGAAATCCAACATTGAAAGAATGTCACTTGCATTTGAAGATTTTACGGAAGACATGAAAGAAAACGGTAAAAAACAATAAGGGAGGAGAGTCATGAAAACGCGTAAAAGAAGAGACATACACTCTGAACCTGAAAATTTTTGGCCGTCTTTTACCGATATGATTTCGACCATTGCCATCATCCTTTTCTTCCTAATGTTTCTGATGTATATCAACAACATCATCGCAGGAAAGAATCTCGAATTTTTGAGAAAGGAACTGGATGACAGTCAAAAGCAACTTGAAGCCAGTAAGCTTGAGATCAGTCAAGCTGAAGACAATCTCAGACTACTCAAGATTGAATTGGATCAAACCATGGCAGAAGTCGAAGCCGGACAAATCGCTTTAACACTTTCAAGCGAGGAAATTGATCGCCAAAGAGAAATCATAGCCAGCAGCAACCAGGAACTTGGAGACTTAAGGCAAAAATTACAAGGCATCGCCATCTTAAGACTGGACGTACTCACAGCAGTCAAGGATTCCATAGAAGATGTACTGGGTGAGACCAACCAAGCTGGAGATGCACTAGTGTCCATCAGTGACAATGGGAACATTGTAATCAACGAATCATTATTGTTTGATCGATACTCTTATACTATAAAAAGCGAAGGGCGTTCATTACTAGATCAATTGGCTGAAGCTTTTGAGACCGTACTTGCAAATCCGGAAATCCGTGAAAGTATAGATGCCATAAATATTCAAGGGCATACGGACGATCGTGGAACTGGAAACAGCAACAGGGAACTTGGATCCAGACGTGCCACATCAGTCGTCAATTATCTGATGTCGTCCAATCCAAGTCTTGAAAACATTTATGCAGATTATTTCCTGGCGAGCTCGTACTCGGAGTTCAGGCCAGTCGTCTCTGGAACAACCGAGGCGGCCTATGCGCAAAATAGAAGGATAGAAATCAGCATCATCTTGCGGGATACACATGTTCAGGATGTCATCAACGAATATCTACTGGACTCCATAAAATCATTTGATTAAAACTAAACCCGGTTGCTGCCATCAGAACCGGGTTTTTACTTGTCATAATCTTTTAATCCTTTTATTATTCTACAGCAATAATCGTTGTGTATAATAGGGCTATACTGAATACGAGGTGGGACTAATGAAAAATGGCATGAAGAAACTTATTGCTTCAACAGTATTGGCTGGACTTTTGGTGTTGTCTTCAACATCATTTGCCGCATACGACCCAATTTACAGACAGGAATCCGCAATCTCAACTTATGCGGATGGCGTGACACATCAGAACATCAGAACTTTTACAAATGAAGGTTGGATCAATCTCAATGTGATGCGAATTGATTTGACCAAGAATGTCAGCTTGACCGCGCTTACAGATGAGTATCTCACAAATCGGGACACTTTGACCAATATTGTCAAAAAGAATGATCTTGGCGGTAATATTGTAGCAGCGATCAATACAGATTTTTTCGGAGCTTCAACACTTGGAAATGTTGCCAACAATGGAAAATTGATTTCAACGAGTGTCGGTATTGATGAATTTGCATCATTCAATGTCGCCACATCAGGTATGCCTTTTGTCGCATACATCAATTCACCTAACAACGCCATCACAAATGGCACATCGACATTCACTCTGGATTATATCAACAAACCCTATTTGACGGAAAATCGTTTGATTCTATTCGACCACAACTGGTCCAAGCAATCTTACGGAGGTTCTATTGAAGCGGACGTAGTAGAAATGTATGTAAAAGATGGATATATCCATGAAATAAGAACTAATGGAGCACCATTCGAACTCAGTGAAAATGCATATGTAATTGCAGCCGTTGGAACTCGGAAGGCAGAAATAACCCAAAAGCTTCGTGTGGGAGATGCCATAACTGTGAACTATGATGTCAATTTCAGATTCATGGACCTCAGTGTTGGTGGTGGAGCTCAACTGGTGAAAGACGGAAAAGTCGTGACTGAGTTTTCACAAAACATCAATGGCAAACATCCACGAACTGGTCTTGGAATATCAAAAGACAGAAAAGAAGTCATTTTAGTCACTGTAGATGGCAGAACGAATTCTTACAGAGGTGTCACTCAAACTGAACTGGCCAACATTCTGATCAGTTTAGGCGCGTATGAAGGCATCAACTTTGACGGTGGTGGATCGACTCAAATGGTGGCAAAATCACCATGGACAACTCAACTCAGCACACTCAATTATCCTTCTGAACAATCGGAAAGAAGAATCTTCACAGCACTCGGAGTAGAGAAGATTTTGGTGGAAGCACCTGAATTGAATCACATCCAAATCGAAATGAAACAGACAAATATTTTTGAGAACACAACAGTACCTGTGACGGTATCTGCAATAGATACGAATTACAATGCGATGAGCATTGATCCTAGTGCAGTCAAATGGAGCGTTTCTGGTATTGAAGGTGTCTTCGAAAACGGCAACTTCATTGCAAAGAGTTCCGGAAAAGGAATCATCACAGCTGAGTACTTTGGTAAGACGGCAACAAAACAGATTTCTGTGAATAGAGACGCGGTAAAATTATTGGTCTCACCAGC
>JAWSUW010000008.1:0-35197 GCA_033549245.1 Bacillota bacterium
GTTGCTAATCTAACAATTTCATCTTCGAGACGAATTGTTTTTTTAGCCTTATGTTTAATAAAAGAAAAAGTTTCAATAAAAGTTGTATGATTACATTCTGGGTTTTTACAGAAAAATTTTCTGTTAGTAAGAACAATCATCACCTTAAAACCCTGAATAGGCAAGTCTTGAAAACTCCTTACGTATCGTGAGTGAACTTTATTTGATGAAGTACCACAATGAGGGCATTCAAAACTATCACGATTTGATTCTACATAGATATGCATAAAATCATCTTTTATTTCATGGCTAATGTAATTTAAATTTCTATCTAAAAGCTTTATTAATTCATCCATTATAAATCCTTTCAAATTAGCTAATACCAATACTATTATAGCATATTTTAAATAGGAATTCAACTAACTTTGGAAAGAACCACTTTTTCATTGACATTCACAATTTCTTAAGTTTTGATGAGAAATCTGGACTAGATGTTTTTCATATTGTTTTCATAGTCGCTCCGTTATTACTAGCTCCAAACATATACACATGTGGTGGCCGCCTGAAATCCCTTCGGTCTTTCTGGCGCTTGCAAACTGCGTTTGCCTCGGACGAGTCTCCACCAATAAAGGAAAGACCCATGCGTATGCATGGGTCTTTCCTTTATTGGTGGAGATGGAGCTGCACCGTCCGTATACACGTCCAATCTGGTGCGGCCTGTTGCAAGTGCTTCAAGAGATTTTATTTACAGAGTGATTAAATAAAGTTCATCTCCATTCAATAAATTACAGAAGTTATTGCCATAACCGCAGGTTGGCACCTAGTACCCAGGGTCTTATAACTCACTGTATCATGGCAATATGACTTCACTATATCCCTTTCCATTGGCACTAATTCGCATAAGTTTGCTAATTGAAAAAGGCTCATTTAAATAAATCCAATCTCCTGCTATATATATAAATGTATTATAAGTTTCAATATCGCCACTATGAAGTTCCGTCAAATCTGAACCATCTAACCTAATTTTTTTAATACTTCCCACCTCGTTACTTGCTTGGGCGTTGGTTACAAAATAAATCCAACCATTGTTTATAGAAAAAGATTGAACATTAGATTCAATTATAATTGATTCTTCCAATGAATCTTTATCTACTTTATACAAGTATCCTGCAAAATAATAGATGCCATCAGTAGCAACTACAAATTGGCTCGATGAGTGACTCGATACGCTCTCAACATTCTTCGTATCAAGCGAATACCGATAGATTAAAAAATCATGATCATCATTGAAATATAGATAATCATCTTGAATCTGAAGTGCAGTCGAAAAGGTTTCATAGATTTGAGTAATCTCACCAGTTATATCTAAACAGAAAATGCCATCCATTGTTATATAATTACTAAAATATATATCACCATTTTGTTGATTGATCGCAAATTCTGATCCTTTTGTAATCACTTCAACTTCTGTCCCATTTAAGTTCATTTTTAAGATTTCAAGCGTTTTAGAATTGACAAAATATAAATGGTTATCGTAAACCCTTAAGTTATATGCAGGCAAATCTGATATTTTAGTGATGTTTTTACCATCATCATCCATTCTATAAATACCAGCCGAATCATCGAAAAATTTGAAAGCACAATATATTTCTTTATCTGTTACTACAAATTTTCCAAAATATGATTCATTTGCACTCTTGCTTTCACTGCTATTTCTATCAAAGGTAGAAATGTTCCAAGGCGCTAATCTATAAATAATTAAACCTAATACTATAGAAATAATCAAACCAATTATTGCTAAAAGTCTATGTTTATGCATACAACCTCCGTGATATTAAAGATGGCACTTGCAGCAATTAGCAAGTGCCTAACAATTAGTTGAGTAATTTTATTAATGCATTGTACTGGACAACATTCTCGAATTTCAACTTATTTGCTAAATCTAGAATATCATCATTGCTAATATTCAGAGCTAACAATTCTTGTTTAGAAAGAGTTAAAATGTAGTCTACGGTGAATAACTGTTGTTCTTTTATTATACCATATTGTGCATCATATTGGGATTCTGTTGTTTGACCTTTGGTCTTATTGTTTGTTACAACATTATCATTAGTTTTTATTTCTGGTATTCCTTGAATTACTGGTCCACTTACATAAAACCAAAGTGGGTTAATTGGAATACCTGCTCCCCAAACATATTCTTGATTATAACTTTCTATCTTAATCGTCTCAAAGTGAAGATGAGCAACGTGAGCAGTCTCGGAAAATTCATATACACCTGCTGCATTTTTTATGGATCCAGAACGTCCCATTGTTCCTATTTTCTGTCCATAATTCACAATGTTATTTTGATAAACGTTATAAGTTTTTAAGTGTGTATATGTGGTTTGCAAATAAGATATATCTTGTTATAAGTTATTACCTCTTAAATCATGATTTATAGCAATCAGTCTTCCGTAGATTTTCACACCAGCAAACATAACTTTACCATAACCTGCTGAGAAAACATTGTCTCCCCATACACCTGGAGATACAGCTCCAATATCAATCCCCCTATGATACCCATGGTTGCGTGGTTCACCAAATGTATCAGTTACAGTTGTAGATACAGTAGGCCATTTTAGTACAGTTTGGTTCGGATTCACCTGAAAACTTGCAAATGTTGGTATACTTGAAATTATTAAGATCAATACAATAGTTAATATGAATATTTTTTTCATTTCTCACCTCGAAATTTTTTTTTGGAATTCAACATTATATTTTAGTTTTTTGTGACATAAAGTTTGTATAGTCAACACTTTATTTGGTAATTAAGTGTAAACCATCTATCAGTTTATTTTTTTGAAAATTCAAACATTTATAATCTGAAGACTTTCTTCATAACAATCAATCCTCCTTACCTTACATCATAAATTATTATGTAAATAATACTGACACATTAATAATAAATCCTACGACGTAAAAGAAACCATCAGTAACAATTTACAATTCAATACTTTTTTGTTTATAAAATTTGCAAATAGTTTGTTTGAGAAAATTACGCAATTAAGATTTTCAAAACGATTATGTCAAACACTTAACAAATATGTGATGTGATTTTATTATAGCAAGAAAAACTGATCCTAATTTTGGGTAGCAAGTGCTGTCGAATCAAAATTTAAGAGAGCTTGTTAAAGTGAATTGTGGATTTAATCCTGATATTCTATCAGGTGTAGTATCGGTGTTGATGAAAGATGTTCAACAACAATATAGTCTATGATGAAGTTTATTTGGCATTAGAATTATCCCTAACTGTGAATAATGTGGTATATAGTGATATTAATTTGCATCTTAATGAATTATCCAGATTAATATTGACAGCCCCAAATTGCATGGTTTTATTGTTCTTAGGTTATCTTAGTTATAACAATAAAGCACCCCTTACGGATACGGGGTATGCAGTAAATCATTACTGAAGCTAGATGACTGATGCATAACAGATACCATCGACAAAATTAAGGTATTGCTAAAATGTATTTGTGTATAACTTCTGTCTAATATCAGATGTTTCTTCTCCACCAACGTCGCTCCGTTCATGCAATATCCAAACATAACAATACGGGGAGTCGAGCAGCCACTACGTGTCTGCAGCTCTCGCTTCGCTCGAGCGTCACAGTCGAAATTGCTTACGCAATTCCTTTGTGTTCCGCCCACTTTGTGGTTCGACTCCCAGCTCCGCCGGTAAAAGGAAAGACCCATGCGTTTGCATGGGCCTTTCCTTTTATTGGTGGAGATGGGGGGAGTCGAACCCCCGTCCAAAAATAATTCACTTTCACTTTCTCCGAGCGCAGTCGCTAATTAAGGTTTCGCCACAGGTCACGTGTAACGACACACAAGTCCATAGGCTATTTCTATTGTACTACAGTATTAGATTAGAAAAGTATCGTATACTGAGGCCCCAGCAGGGGTTAGGTCACGGATTCTCAGCGGCTGAGACAAGGCCAAGAGGTGACGCAGCTTACGCTGCTAATGCAAATTTATTGTTTGCGTTTGTGTTTAAGTGATCCAGTTCTTTAACGTGTACCCCAGATCAAGAAACACGGCTCGCTTACAAAAGATCATCATCCCTGTCGAAACCATTACATCCCCTCGTATGGGGTGTTACTGGTTGTAGGCCTTTATGGCCTTTTGGATACGTCTTTCTGAATCCTTTTTCGCTATGGTATCCCGCTTGTCATAAAGCTTTTTACCTTTTGCGACGGCAAGTTCGACCTTGATGAGGCCCCTGCCGTTTAAATACACGCGTAGTGGCACCAGCGTATAGCCTTCTCTGGTGGTGAGTGCCTGAATCTTGTTAATTTCACGCTTATGAAGGAGTAGCTTTCTCGTTCTGATCGGATCCTGATTGTGGATGTTTCCATAATCATAAGGGGTCACATTCATACCGAGAACGAAGATTTCTCCGTTTTTAACTTCAGCATAAGCTTCTTTGATACTCACCTTTCCATTTCGAATCGACTTTACTTCGGTTCCAAACAGCTCAATGCCAGCCTCGTACGTTTCTTCGATGAAGTAGTCATGTCTGGCTTTTTTGTTTTGAGCTAGTAATTTAAGTTCGGCCATTACATGCCTCCTTTCAAAGAATCGCAATCATAGGACTGCACTAGTTATTTTAGCACAAATAAGGTGCCACTTCAACGCATGTCATATTAATTTAATATCTGGTTCACACTATCGGAATCTATTTTATAAATTGATCAAGTGCGTAAACCAGTCCATCATCTTCGTTGCTTTTTGTGACAAAATCTGCGATGGCTTTGAGTTCAGAAGTCGCATTTTCCATGGCGACGCCAACACCTGCATACCCGATCATATCCATATCGTTTTCGTTGTCACCGAGTGCGATGACGTCTTCGATAGGAATACCGAAGTGAGAGCGTATGGCTTCGATGCCCGTCGCCTTGGTGACGCCGCTGGCCATGACATCAAAGGATGTCGTAAGTGATTTGCAGGTCTCCACGCCTTTAAGCTGATTGATCTCAAACATCACCTGAGTGAATACTTCGGGCTTTTCACTATATAGACCGATTTTGTATACAGGAACTTGATCGATGATTTCAAGAACATCATTCACGAAATGAACTCCAAATTTAAAGGCATCCGGCAACTTATCCATCTCATCACTATACTTCTTTGCCAAATGTTCATACTTCTCAGCGTAAATGGCCTCAATATCATAAAGGTGGAAATAGGCATCATGTTTTTTACAGATCTCCACGACCTTTTTGGCAATTTCCTTATCGAGTTCAATCGCCTGTATGAGCTCACCTGTTTTCAAATGCTTGACCACCGCTCCGTTACAAGAGATGAGGTATCCGTCATAATCGAGAGTCTGTGTGATGATTCTCCCAGCACCGTGCATGCGTCCAGTGGCGATGGCGAACAGATGTCCTTCTTTAATCAGATCAAGGACTTTATTTTTTGTCACATCTGAGATGGATTTGTCGTTTCTGAGCAAAGTCCCATCGATGTCACTGACTATTAGTTTTCTCATTGCTGACCTACCCTTATTATGCGAGTTCAAAGTCGATTTGTCTGAGTTCCGGACTAGCGCCGATTACAACAACTTCCACTTCTCCACCGAGTTCAAATAATTTCTTCGTACGCTCACCGACAAGTTGCATCCTGGATTCGTCATAGACATAGTAATCATCATCCAAGTTTTCAAGCCTGATGAGACCCTCCACAGTGTTCTCCAGTTCGACGAACATACCAAATGACGTGATGGTCGAGATGACACCACTAAACGTCTCTCCGATGAACTGAACCATGTATTCAGCCATTTTCATGTCATCTACTTCACGTTCAGCAAGTTCAGCGTTACGTTCTTTTTCTGAGCTTTGTATAGACACAGCATCGACAATTTTCTTTAGTTCTGCGATGCGTTTCTCATTTAACTTGCCAACCAGCATTTCCTTGATGATCCTATGGATCTGAAGATCCGGATATCGTCTGATAGGCGAAGTGAAGTGACAGTAATATTTGGCTGCAAGTCCGAAGTGTCCCTCATTGTGAGGTGAGTATTTCGCTTGCTTGAGCGATCTGAGTGTGAGCTTGCTGATGACATGCTCCTCTTTTTTGCCTTCCACTTCTTCAATCAAAGCTTGAATGGCTTTTGGATGAATATCGTCCGGTCCGCCTTTGATCTTGTAACCAAAATGGTAAAGGAATTTATTGAGCGCTTCTATTTTCTCAGGTTTCGGATCCTCATGGATTCTGTATACGAATGGCAGCTCAAGCCAGAACATGTGCTCAGCCACAGTTTCGTTGGCGGCGAGCATAAACGACTCGATCAACCTGTGCGCAACGCGTCTTTCCACTTTGCCCACATGAATCGGTTTACCGTCGCCATCGAGTGAAATCTTGGTTTCAGCGAAATCAAAATCTATGGCTCCACGACGCTCTCTCTTATTGAAAAGGATATCCGCCAAATCTTTCATGTGACCCAGATCCGCTTCGAGGTAACTGTATTTCTCTTTGAGGTCCGGTGTAAATGAACCTTCAAGGATATCGGAAACATCGTCATAATTCATACGTTCCACAGTCTTGATGACACCTTCCACAATTCTATGGTTGACCACATCGCCGTTTGCATCGATTTCCATGACGCAGGACAAAACCAATCTGTTGACTTTGGGGTTGAGACTGCATATGCCATTGGAAAGTCTTTCAGGAAGCATTGGAATTACACGATTAAGTAAATACACACTGGTTGCACGGTTGAGCGCTTCTTTGTCAATTTTGGAATTTTCTTTGACATAATGAGTGACATCGGCGATGTGCACCCCAAGCTCATAATTGCCATTATCCATCATTTTGATGTGAATGGCATCGTCTAGATCTTTTGCATCCTTACCATCTATGGTGATCACAGTTTCATTTCTAAAATCATCTCTTCTGTCGATTTCATCTGCCTCAGCCTCGGTTGGGATTTGGTCTGCTTCTTCAAGAACACGATGATTGAATACTTCTGGCAGGTTGAATGTACGAATGACAGCCAAAATATCCACGCCTGGAGCTCCGGATTGTCCAAGAATCTCGACAATCTTCCCTTCGGGATTGCGTCTGTCTTCAGGCCATTTTGTAACTTCGAGCACTACCTTGTCACCTTGTTTTGCGCCAAGCGTATTATTTCTCGATACAAAGATATCCTTACGGATTTTCTGGTCATCTGGCACTACAAATCCAAAATTCTTGCTCTCCTCATAAGTACCAACAAGTCTCGAGTTGGCTCTTAGGACAATTTTGATGACTTCACCTTCGCTCTTTTGATTCTCGCCGCCGACCTTGTTGAGTTTCACCATGACTTTGTCACCGTTCATAGCACCCATAAGAGCACTTGCAGGAACAAAGACATCTTTCATTTCTGCATTTTCTATGATTACAAAACCAAATCCTCTGACAGCAATTTGAATTTTCCCCACATAAATTTTAAAAAACTCAGGCAAAGCGTACTTACCCTTTTTAGTTTTAATGATTTTTCCTTCGTCTTCCATCTCTTCCATTGTTGCGATAAAAGTGGAACGTTCAACTTCATTGATTCCGAGCGCGTTCATCAGATCCATTTCCAAAAACGGCTTTTCATTATTGATTTTCAAATAGTCGAGTATTTTTTCTTTTTCCATAACTGCCTCCTTAGCGGCATAACCTGACATGCTTCTACTAACTCCATTATAACATTTTGAACGTAAAAAAGCACACCGCAAAAGCAGTGTGCCTTGTAACCTTGATAATTTTATAAAATTGAACCCATTGCTACGAAAAGTGGCGCAAATACAAGTGATACTATAGTCATAAGTTTGATCAAGATGTTGATGGATGGACCAGAGGTATCTTTGAAAGGGTCACCTACTGTATCGCCAACTACACTTGCCTTATGGGCTTCAGAACCTTTACCACCGAAATGACCTTCTTCGACGTATTTCTTGGCATTATCCCAAGCTCCACCGGCATTGGCCATAAATATCGCAAGTAATACACCAGTTACTAGAGAACCAGCAAGCATTCCACCAAGAGCTTCTCCGCCAAGTAAAAGACCTACAGCAATAGGAGCAAGTACAGCCATGAGACCTGGAAGCATCATTTCTCTAAGGGCAGCAGTCGTACTGATGTCTACACAACGTGCATAATCAGGAGTTCCAGTGCCTTCCATGATGCCATCGATTGTCTTGAATTGTCTACGTACTTCTTCAATCATCTCATATGCAGCCTTACCAACTGACTCCATTGTTAGAGCAGAGAATATGAATGGAAGCATACCACCGATGAAAAGACCTACAACTACTTTTGGATTGAGAATGTTGATTGTCGTAAGTCCGACTGCTTGTGAGTAAGACGCGAATAATGCAAGTGCAGTAAGAGCAGCAGAACCGATTGCAAAACCTTTACCGATTGCAGCGGTTGTGTTACCTACAGCATCCAATTTATCTGTAATTTTTCTAACTTCTTTAGGTAATTCACTCATTTCAGCGATTCCGCCCGCATTGTCTGCGATTGGACCATAGGCGTCAACCGCAACAGTGATTCCAGCAGTTGAAAGCATACCTACCGCAGCAAGTGCGATTCCGTAAAGTCCGGCAAATTCATAAGCGATCAAAGTTGCTGATGAGATGAATATGATTGGCCATAATGTGGAAAGCATACCAATACTTAAACCTGCAATAATAGTTGTTGCAGCTCCTGTCAAAGATTGTTCAGCTATTCTTTTTACGTATTTAAAATCTCCTGAAGTATAAATTTCAGTGACCACACCAATCAATATACCGCAAAGAAGGCCGGCAGTGATCGCAAAAAATGCATCGAGTGAATCAAAGAAATGATTGCTTAGGAAAAATGCAGACACAAGTACAATCAAACCACTGACATAAGTTGATTTTTTAAGTGCCTTATGTGGATCGGATTTCTCATCACTTTTAACAAAGAATGTCCCAATGATAGAAGCCACAATACCAATTGCTGAAAGCACAAGTGGGAAGTAAGCTCCAGCAATACCGAACGCTACAAGTCCAAGTGTGATAGAAGCAATGATCGAACCGACATAGGATTCAAATAAGTCCGCGCCCATACCGGCAACGTCGCCTACGTTGTCACCTACGTTATCAGCGATAACAGCAGGGTTACGTGGATCGTCTTCCGGAATACCCGCTTCAACTTTACCGACAAGGTCAGCGCCGACATCGGCTGCTTTAGTATAGATACCACCACCAACACGCGCAAATAACGCAATTGAGGAAGCTCCAAGACCAAATCCGGTAACAATTTGAATATCATCAAAAATGTAATACAAAACGCTTACGCCAAGTAGACCAAGACCGACAACGGACATACCCATGACGGCTCCGCCTGAAAATGCAACGGATAGCGCTTTGTTCATACCATTTTCTTTCGCTGCGAAAGCTGTTCTTACATTGGCTTTGGTAGCGACTCTCATACCAACGAAACCTGCCAATGCAGAGAAAAAGGCACCTACCAAAAATGCGATTGCGGTTTTATAACTCTGAAGACCGAAAGTAATCGCGAGTGCCAAAATAATCGAAAAGATGACAAGAACTTTATATTCTCTTTTTAGAAAAGCCATGGCACCTTCTTGGATGTATGAGGCAATCTCATTCATCCTTTTGTGGTTTACAGTAATCGTATTTATTTTTCTAACCACAAGAAAAGCAGCAAAAACAAGTGCCAAAACACCTGCGCTTGCCGACAGCAATGCGTAGTTCATTAATTCATTCCTCCCCACATTTGATAAAAAAATAATGAATAATTCCCTTATGAAAAAAATATACAATAATTAGCTTTGAAAGCTAATTATTGTATATAAGCCATCGCCAGTGCCGATATCATAAATACGACTGCCGATATTTTTGTTATTTTGTCGAACTTTGCGTCATAATCTCTCGCCTTATTCTTACCCCAGAGTTGTTCAGCACCGCCGCCTATAGCGCCTGATAATCCTGCTGATTTACCGGATTGTAATAAAATACTCGCGATTAAAATGAGTGATGAAACGATCAATAAAACATTTAAAACAACGTCCATTCTTCTACACCTCCATTTCACTTGCTTAACATAGGTATTTTAACACAGTATACCCTAAAATACAATTCATTCATTATTTTTTTATCAAAAAAGCACAAAGCTTGGTGGTTGCTGTCCACCAAGCCCATGCTACCTTTGTTTGTAATCAAGATTTGCTTTTATTTTGACCATTTTGAGTTTTCTCAAAGTGGGTAAAGCCAATGAATTAATGACTATCTTAAATTGTAGAATGCATTCATGCCAGCATAAATTGCATTGTCACCAAGTTGCTCCTCAATTCTCATGAGTTGGTTGTATTTTTCAACACGGTCAGTTCTTGCAGGTGCGCCTGTTTTGATTTGACCTGCGTTTACCGCAACTGCCATATCTGAGATTGTTGAATCTGAAGTTTCACCCGATCTGTGTGAGCTGATTGTTGTGAATCCAGCACGTTTTGCCATTTCAATCGCATCAAGCGTCTCAGTGATTGTACCGATTTGGTTGAGTTTGATCAAGATGGAATTTGCAGATTTTTCTTTGATGCCTCTTGCAAGTCTTTCAGTGTTTGTAACAAAAAGGTCATCGCCTACGATTTGGATCTTGTCGCCAAGTTTTTCCACCATGAGTTTCCAAGCTGGCCAATCTTCTTCTGCTAATCCATCTTCAATTGAGATGATTGGATACTTTTCTACAAGACCTGCGTAGTAATCCACGAGTTCTGCAGCTGTAAACTCACGTCCTTCACTTGAAAGAGTGTATTTACCGGTTTTCTCATCGAATAATTCATTTGCTGCAACGTCAAGCGCCAATTTGATTTGCTCGCCTGGTTTGTAGCCAGCTTTTTCGATTGCTTCCATGATGACTTTGAGTGCATCTTCATTAGTAGGAAGATTTGGTGCGAAACCGCCTTCATCGCCTACTCCAGTAGCAAGCCCCTTGGATTTGAGAACTGCTTTAAGTGAGTGATAAATTTCAGCGCCCCATCTTAATGCTTCTTTAAATGAAGTTGCACCAACTGGCATAACCATGAATTCTTGAATATCAACATTGTTGTCAGCATGTGCTCCACCGTTCATGATGTTCATCATTGGAACAGGCAATGTTTTTGCATTTGTTCCACCAACGTACTCATAAAGAGCGAGTCCAAGTGAATCAGCAGCAGCTCTAGCTACAGCGATTGAAACACCAAGAATTGCATTTGCTCCAAGTTTTGCTTTGTTAGGTGTACCATCGAGTTCGATCATGAACTTATCGATGCCCACTTGATCAAATACATCCCATCCTTCGAGTTCTGGCGCAATCAATTCGTTGACATTGTCAACAGCTTTCTGAACGCCTTTACCCATATATCTGCTCTTGTCGCCGTCTCTAAGTTCTACCGCTTCAAATGCACCAGTAGATGCTCCAGATGGAACTTGAGCTTTTCCCATTGCGCCGTCTTCCAAATAAACTTCAACTTCAACAGTAGGATTGCCTCTTGAATCTAAAATTTCTCTTGCAAAAATATCCGTAATAACTGACATTTGATTACCTCCATAAGTTTATTTTATTTTATAATGATTGAATTTCCAGTCATTTCTTGTGGCTTATCCAGCCCCATTAGTTCAAGTACTGTCGGTGCAAGGTCACAAAGTTTGCCGTCATCAATGAGCTTCACATTTCCTGCTCCTCCAAGTATACAAGGTACATGGTTGGTGGAGTGTGCAGTGAATGGACTACCATCTTCTGTGAGCATTTGTTCCGCGTTGCCGTGATCCGCTGTAATAAGGAATGCACCTTGCTTCTCTTCAAGTTTGGCAACCACTTTTCCGAGACATTCATCAACAACTTCCACAGCCTTAACAGCTGCCTCTATGATGCCCGTATGACCAACCATATCGGGATTCGCATAATTGATGATAATGAAATCATAATAGTCGCGATTGAGTTCATCCAGAAGTCTGTCTGTCATTTCATAGGCGGACATTTCCGGTTTCAAATCATATGTCGCAACTTTTGGAGATTCGATTAAAACGCGATCTTCTCCAGCATTCGGTGCTTCCACGCCACCGTTGAAGAAGAAAGTCACATGTGCGTATTTCTCTGTTTCGGCAATTCTGAGTTGAGTCTTACCTAAATTCGATAAATACTCACCCATCGTGTTATTGATGGATTGTTGTGCATAGGCGATTTCGATGTTTTCAATCGTTTTGTCGTACTGGGTAAAGCCGACATACTTGGTTTCGAAGTAATCTCTTTTGAAACCGTCAAAGTCCACATCTACTATGGCACGTGTAATCTCTCTTGCACGATCGGGTCTGAAGTTGAAGAAAACAACTGCATCATTTGCACCGACTGTAGCGACAGGACTTCCGTTTTCCACGATTACAGTTGGCAAAACAAATTCATCTGTTATTCCCGCCTCGTACGTCTTTTCCATGACCTCCACTGCAGACTCTGAAGTATTTCCAACGCCCAGAACCAACATCTGATAGGATTTTTCGATACGTTCCCATCTTTTGTCCCTGTCCATTGAATAATATCTTCCTGAAACACTGGCGATCTTGCCAAAATCCACTTCCTTCATGTAGGCTTCTAGTTCCTTGATATAATCAATTCCAGAAGTTGGGGAAGTATCTCTTCCATCCATGAAAGCATGTACATAAATGTTTTCAAGACCATAATCTTTAGCCATTTTTATAAGTGCCTTCAAGTGATCGATATGACTGTGTACCCCACCATCTGATAGTAAACCCCAGGTGTGTAGTTTTGTGCCGTTTGCTTTAGCGTGCTCCATTGCGCCGACCAGTTCCTTATTTGTGAAAAAGTCACCATCTAAAATGGACTTTGTGATTCTCGTGAGTTCCTGATAAATCACTCTGCCAGCGCCTATGTTCAAGTGACCGACTTCGGAATTTCCCATTTGACCATTGGGAAGCCCTACATCGAGTCCGCTTGCTGCAATCAAAGTATTTGGGTATTTTTGAATGAGGCGATCATAGTTCGGCGTATCTGCCATCGCAACGGCATTACCGCGAACACTGTCATTTTGTCCCCATCCATCCATGATGATTATTGCAGTTGGTTTTTTCATGTGTTCAGCTCCTTAAAAATTGACCAATTGAACGAAGCTGTCTGCTTCCAGACTTGCGCCACCGACAAGTGCACCGTCGATATCCGCTTCATTCATGATTTCTTCAACATTGGCAGGTTTGACGCTACCACCGTATTGAATTCTAACTTCTTCAGAGACTTCATCGCCATAAACGGATTCAATGACTTCTCTGATATATGAAATAACATCGTTCGCATCTTGGCTGCTGGCCGTTTTACCGGTACCAATCGCCCAGATTGGCTCATAGGCTACTACAACTTTGACTGCGTCATTCGCCGAGATGTTCTCAAAAGCTTTTACGATTTGTGTTTTACAAATGTCCTTAGTTTCTCCCGCTTCTCTTTGATCCAGAGTCTCACCGCAACAAACCACAGGAACAAGTCCTTTTGAAAGCGCTTTCAGCGTCTTCAAATTTACTGTCTCGTTGGTCTCAGCGAAGTATTGTCTTCTTTCTGAGTGTCCAATGATGACGTGTGTCACACCGATGTCCAGTAACATATCTGCACTGACTTCACCGGTATAAGCACCAAAATCTTCGAAATGCATGTTTTGTGCGCCAATTTTTATATTTGAGCCTTTTGAGGCTTCCACAAGGCTAGGTAGCATTGTGAATGGAGCGCAAACAAGTACTTCCACATCTGTATCAATAACTTCAGGTTTGATGGCATTTACAAATGCAACCCCTTCAGCAACAGTTTTATGCATTTTCCAGTTTCCAGCTATTATTGGTTTTCTCATTTGTCCTCCTATTTGTCGTTGAGTGCTTCTATTCCAGGTAATACCAAACCTTCTAGGAATTCAAGAGAAGCACCACCACCGGTAGATATGTGAGTCATACGGTCACCAAAGCCAAGTATGTTGACTGCGGCCGCACTATCTCCACCACCGATTACAGTAGTAGCATCGGAATCTGCAAGTGCCTTAGCAACTGCAATGGTTCCTTTTGCAAAATTCTCAAATTCGAAAACGCCCATAGGACCGTTCCAAATAATTGTTTTTGCCTTTGAAGCCGCTTCAGCGTAAAGCGCTGCGGTTTTAGGTCCTATATCGAGTCCCATATGTCCATCTGCGATGTTCTCATCTTCTGTGACAATCGGCTGCGCATCTTTACTAAACTCTGTGGCGACAATATGATCCACTGGAAGCATCATTGAGACGCCTTTTGCTTTAGCGTTATCGAGCATTTCTTTTGCGTATTCTATTTTATCAGTCTCCACAAGTGAATTGCCAACCTCATAACCTAATGCTTTTAGGAATGTATAAGCCATTCCTCCACCTATGATCAAAGTATCCACTTTGGTCAAAAGGTTCTCGATGACTTTTATTTTATCAGAAACCTTTGCTCCACCTAAAATTGCACAGAATGGTCTTTCAGGACGATCCACTGCTTCCCCGAGGAACTTGAGTTCCTTTTGGATCAGATAGCCGCAAACTGATTCTTCTACGAATTCAGTCACACCTACTGTTGATGAGTGGGCTCTGTGAGCGGTTCCAAATGCGTCATTCACAAACAAATCAGCCAGTTCAGCCAAATCTTTCGAGAATTCCACACCGTTTTTAGTTTCTTCTTTTCTGAATCTTGTATTTTCAAGGAGCATCACTTGACCATCTGTAAGTGCCGCTGCGGCTTCAATTGATTTCGGGCCGACAACTTCTTCTTCAGAATGGAACACGACCTTTTGTCCCAAGAGTTCAGACAATCTTTCCGCAACCGGTGCCAAACTGAACTCTGGTGTAAATGCTTTTGGTTTGCCAAGGTGTGAGCATAATATGACTCTCGCTCCATTTTTGACCAAATATTCAATTGTAGGCATTGCGCCTAAAATTCTATTTTCATCTGTAATTTTGCCTTCTTGAATCGGAACATTGAAATCGCATCTTACGAGCACTTTCTTACCCGTTACCGCAATATCTTCAATTGTCTTTTTGTTATACATTGAGACCTCCACTGTATTCATAAAGTAAACCCTGGTTCATCATAAACCAGGGCTAGGCCGCAGACTTTGTTATCAAACTTTCTGAGGACTTCGTCTACAGCCCAACTTATTGATCTTGATATTTATTTGCTTGTCATGAATGTCAAGAGGTCAACAATTCTGTTTGAATATCCCCATTCATTGTCATACCATGAAACGATCTTGAAGAATCTTTTTTCTCCAGGAAGGTTGTTCTGAAGTGTAGCGAGTGAATCGTATATGGAAGATCTTGCATCGTGGATAAAGTCTGTAGATACGAGTTCTTCATTTCCATATCCAAGGATATCTTTCAGATAAGTTTCAGATGCTTTTTTGAGCAATGCATCGATTTCTTCAATAGAAGTGTCTTTTTCAGATCTGAATGTAAGGTCTACGACAGATACTGTAGGGGTAGGCACTCTAAATGACATACCAGTCAATTTGCCTTTTGTTACCGGTAAAACCTCGCCAACTGCTTTAGCGGCACCTGTTGAAGAAGGAATAATGTTGATTGCTGCAGCTCTTCCGCCTCTCCAGTCTTTCTTTGAAGGACCATCGACAGTTTTTTGAGTTGCAGTGTAAGAGTGAATTGTAGTCATAAGACCAGTCTCAATTCCAACACCTTCTTTAAGAAGAACATGTACCAGTGGTGCAAGGCAGTTTGTAGTACATGATGCATTTGATACTATGTTGTGAAGTGCTGGATCGTATTCGTTTTCATTCACACCCATAACCAGTGTTTTTAGATCGCCTTTTCCAGGAGCTGTAATGATTACTTTTTTAGCGCCCGCTTCAAGGTGTCCTTTTGCTGCGTCAGATGTTGTGAAAAGACCAGTTGATTCGATGACATAGTCCACTCCAAGTTCTTTCCATGGGAGTTCAGAAGGATTTCTTGTTGCCATGATACATTTAGTCTCATGACCGTTCACTACTAAAATATCATCGTCTGCAAGTTCAGGGCTGCTTTTCTTTGTAGAAATTTCGCCTTTGAATTTGCCTTGTGTTGAATCATACTTCAACTGATATGCGAAATAATCTGCATCTGTTGTCATATCCACTACTGCTACAACGTCAAACTTTGTTCCGATTAAGCCTTGCTCTGCCATTGCGTTAAATACTAATCTACCAATTCTTCCAAAACCATTAATTGCTACTTTTACCATGTGAATTTCCTCCTTAAATCAAATACGTTAGAATTTTTTTTGCTGTGCGTTCGTCTGTCACCAAAACCAGGTTTGGATTGAGTTTTCCGATGGAGATGATGGCTTCCGCCTTATCTTCACCTGCTGCTACAGCAATAACATGTTTAAGAGATTTAAATTTATCTAAATCAATACCAATGGTACTGATTTCATGCACGATCTCACCCTGTTTGTTGAAATAGTAACCAAACGATTCGGCTACAGCACCTTTTTCCATAATATGATCTATTTCATACTGTTCAAGAACTCGTCTGTCGGCCATGACGCTCGCTCTTCCGATTCCAAATAGCAATATGTCGATCTTATCGATATAGGCCAGGATTTTTTGAATATTGGGTTCATTTTTGAGTTCTTCTATGGTGGCTCTCGAGAGATTGTCTTGCGTGTAAAGCAGTTGATAGTTCGAATTTAGTTTACCTGCAAGTCTCTCTGCCAGTGTATTGGCTTGATACTCACTTTTATTGCCAAGTCCGCCTCTGGCTGGGACCACCATAATATGGCTGTCATCAAATTGCACCCAGTCTGCTTTATACCCACTTATGACTCTTTCTATCGAAGAACCTCCAGTTAAACCGATAATACTTTTTGGAGTGACAAGACTACTGAAATATCTTGCGGCTTCAATTCCAAGCTCTGTAAGTGTCTGTTCTTCATCAGAGTCCCCTAAGGAACCCACAATCACTTTACTGATTCCCAGCAAATTGCTGAGCCTTGTTTCAAATTCATTGATTCCTGACATCTTATAAAACAGATCCGATAAGGCATCCAGTACTTGACCGCCTCTTTCTGTGATTCTCATCCCATCTGGATAATAATCGATCAGACCAGAATCTTTAAGGATATCCGATTCTCTTCGAACCACTCGCTCTGTAATGTTCATGCTGTTCGACAGCATTCTGCGACCAACTGGTTGATTGAACTTTATAGTGTTGAGTAAATTGTACCTAAGTGGCAAAAGTTCATCAGTTTCAGGGAATGCGTATCTTAGAACCATTATTAATTTTTCTTGATTGATTAAATCTCGTTCGTTCACATCGCCCACCCTTCCGGGATAAATTTTGATTCGGTTAATGTTTTACGTCCCACTAGTTATATTATAGCACTCTTCACTATAAAAACAAGGGGTTTTATAAATAATTTTGGACTTTTTCCGTCCCTGAGGGATAAAAAAAATCCCATACATTTTTATGTGTGGGATTAGAAGCGCTTCCTTTTTGAAGAAGGCAAAATATTCATTTCATCACGGTATTTGGCAACCGTACGTCTTGATATGTTGATTCCTGTATCAATTAGTGTGTCCGCAATGACTTGGTCGCTTAGTGGCTTCTTAGGATTTTCCCTGTCAATCATATCTTTCATGACCGATTTGACACTTTCTGAAGAAATGCCTTCTCCACCAGCGCCTTTGACACCACTTTGAAAGAAGTACTTGATTTCAAAAAGACCATTGGGACACTGAATGTATTTTCCATTCACAGCTCTGCTCACTGTGGATTCATGGACTTCAATCTCATCGGCGATGTTTCTTAGATTAAGGGGTTTTAAGTAAAGCATTCCTTTTTCAAAGAATTCATATTGATATTCTATAATAGCGTTGCAAACACGATATATCGTATTTCTACGTTGCTCGATACTCTTAATGATTCTAAGGGCGGACTGCAGATTTTTTGAAATATACTCTGTGGTCATCGTATCCTTGTTGAGTTGCTTGAGGAGTCCCTTGTAAAACGAATTGATCTGAAGCCTCGGAGCTGCTGCGTCATTGACCATGACCACATATTCATCTTTTACTTTTTCCACATAGACATCCGGTACGATATATCTGACTTCTCTAAGCGAACTGAAACTTCTACCCGGTTTTGGTTCAAGGGTCTTGATATAATCATATGCCTCCTGAACACGCTCTGCAGATTCTCCCACTTTCTTTGCAATCTGTGCAAATCTCTTTTCACCCAGCCCTTCGAGATGATCTAAGACAAGAGTGGCTTCAAGGCTGTCCTCAAATCCTTGCTGATACATTTGAATAAGCAGACACTCTTTTATGGATCGTGCACAAACTCCAGGAGGATCGAACGTTTGGATCAGTCTGATCATCTGATCAATTTCCTCACTGGTGTGATTGAACAGCACCATGGCTTCTTCATCATTCATATGAAGATACCCGTTATCGTCAATATTTTCAATGATGTACTCACATACTTTTACGATTTTGGGATCGAGTTTTGTCACTTTGAGTTGCATGAGCAAATAATCCTTCAGTGTCTCCTCGTCAGCCACAAAGTTATCGTAGTTGATTTCAGAGTCAGGATTATAACTGAGGTTCCCAAGTGGTCTCGCATCTTCAAAATAATTGACCATATCTTCCCAGTCAATTTCTTTCTTATCACCCTTGTCAAGGTTATACTCATAAGGTTCTTCTGTTTCACCTTCTGGTTTGACTGGTGCTTCTTCAGCTTCCGGAGATTGGGTCACTTTTTCCAGAATTGGATTATTTAAAAGTTCCTCGTTGATGAACTCGTTGAGTTCCATTGCGTTATATTGTAAGATTTCAATAGCTTGCTTCAACTCTGGCGTCATAATCAGCTTTTGAGTTTGAATCAAGTTTAAATTAAAATTCATCTTCATTATGATACCATCTCATCCTAAATCAAGTCGTGTGTTTGAACCATCTGCTAACTCAATAATTATACCAAATTGTCTTTCAAAATGATAGTGCAATAACATTTGTGAAAAACTAAAAGGCAAAGATTTCCAGATTTTTTTTCTGAAAACCTTTGCCTTATTCCATTATCTTTGTGACTTGTCGTAAGGAATACCTTCCGCTTTTGGAGCCCTGGACTTTTTGGAAGTAAATGCCAGAACAACCATTGTTGCCACATAAGGCAACATTTTGTAATAAGTTTGATCAATCCCCAGTCCATCAAGGAATGGAATCAAAGAAACTGAATATGCAAGCGTTCTTAAGAATGCGAAGAACAATGCTGCAAAGAATATTTTTCCAGGCTTCCACTGACCGAAAATCATAACAGCAAGAGCGAGGAAACCAAAACCGGCTACACCGGTATGTCCACTGACGTTGCCATCCATGACGCCTACGGAATAGAAGAAACCTCCTATACCTCCGAGGATTCCCGACAAACTGACACCGGCATAGCGCATAAAGTAGACATTAATGCCCACAGAATCTGCAGCTTGTGGGTGCTCACCACAAGCACGTAGCCTGAGTCCAAATCTCGTCTTATAGAAAATGATAATCGAGATAATCAGTAGAGCAAATCCAATCATGACCGTCAAATAGGTTCTTTGGAAAAACATTTCACCTAATATTGGAATATTGCCAAGTACAGGTACTTCTCTGATATAAAAATTCTTTGTTGTAGTGATCCCATCACTGTTGAAAAACATTTTTGAAAACAGCAAAATTGCTGCGGGAATCATCATATTGAGCGATACACCTGTAATGGTCTGATCAGCCTTCATTGTCACTGCGGCGAAAGATAGTAGCAATGAATAAATCCATCCCGAAATAGCCGCAACTAGCATACCAAGCAGCAATAATGCCTGCGGATTCATATCGATGCCTTGAAAAGTGTAAACGAACAAGGCACCAAAGAAAGCTCCAAACAGCATTATACCTTCAAGAGCGATGTTGACAACACCACTTCGTTCACTGAACATACCGCCAAGAGCTACCAGAAGTAGTGGAATCGCAACAGGAAGCATATTTTGTATCAAATAATAAATAGTACTCATTATTCAGCCTCCTTTGCTTCTATAGCCTCTTGCTCAGCTTTGTTGTCTTTTTCATCCTTATGTGTGATATGACGTTTTACAAATCGAGCTAATGCAGTATTCATAATCATTGCAAAAGCAGAGAAGTAAATGATGACACCTATGACCACATCAATGATTTCAGGTTTGAATCCGACGAGACCGGCTAACGATCCACCACGCTGGATATGCGAAATGAATACCGATGAGAAAATGATTCCCAGTGGATGTGCACTTCCAAGAAGCGCAACCGCAATACCATTAAAACCGTTTGCTGCGATAATGTTGATTGGTTCATAAGTCATACTGCTTCCAGCTATCGCTGAAGGTGCCAAAATTGCGAATGCACCACCGAGACCTGCCAGTCCTCCGGCAATGACCATTGTAAGAATTATATTTTTCTTGCCTTTCATTCCAGCGTAATCGCTAGCATACTTATTATGACCTGTAGCCTTTAGTTCATAACCAAAAGTGGTTTTTTGAAGTACGATGTAAAGTACGATTCCTATTATGATTGCGAGTAAAATTCCTAGATTAACGTTGGATCCATCAATCCCAAGTGATGGAATTTGAACATTTGAAGGCAAATAGTTGGTTCTGGATTTTGTTGATACAAACATGACTGCATTGCCTTGAATCCACATGTCCACCAGATACATACCGATATAGTTGAACATGATGGATGTGATGACTTCGTTTACATTAAGTAGTGCTTTGAAAATACCTGGTATGAATCCCCAGATCATTCCTCCGAGCATTCCCGCGAGAATCGCTACAATCCAGTGAATTCCAGGTGGTAACTCCCACATGAATCCGACGTAGAGTGCGAAAAACATTCCCATAGTATATTGTCCAGAGGCACCAATATTGAACAATCCCATTTTGAATGCAAATCCGACGGCAAGACCCGTCATCAATATCGGTGTTGCGAAATAAAGCACGCTTCCGAATCGTCCAAGACCACCGACCAAAACATATCGGAATCCCTTGATGGCGTTCTCAGGCTGAGCGAAGAGCATGACAATAAATCCAAAGATAAGTCCAAGGACAATCGCGATCAATGCAGAAGAGAATGCAGAAAATCCGTTGATGCGCGTTATGTCTTTTAAGGCAAATCTATTTTTTAGAGGTGTGTTGTTTTTACCCTGCATTGTCAATCTCCTTTACCGTATTGCGTTTCGCACCTGACATATAAAGACCAAGTTCTTGAACATTTGTTGTCTTTGGATCCAGTTCTCCAACAATTTCACCTTCGTACATCACGAGAATACGGTCACTGATGTTCATGACCTCTTCCAGTTCAAGTGAAACGAGTAGCACGCCTTTTCCTGCATCACGTCTTTCGACAAGTTGTTTATGGATGTATTCAATTGCTCCAACGTCAAGTCCTCTTGTCGGTTGAACAGCAACTAGCAACTCGTGGTTTTTATCGATTTCTCTTGCGATGATGGCTTTTTGTTGATTACCACCGGACATACTTCTAACAACAGTAATCGGTCCTTGTCCACTTCTTACGTCAAATCGTTCAATCAGATTTTCAGCGTATTTCCTAATCGCATCAAATTTGAGGAAACCTTTATTTTGAAATTCAGGTTGCCAATATCTTTGAAGCACCATATTTTCTTCCAGTGTATAGTCAAGAACTAGTCCATGTTTGTGTCTGTCTTCCGGGATATGGCTCATTCCAGAAACAGAACGTTCTCTTACCGATGCCTTTGAAATGTCTTTTCCGCAAAGTGTGACACTGCCTTCAACCATTTTATCAAGACCAGTGAGCGCAGAGACAAACTCTGTCTGACCGTTCCCGTCAATACCCGCGAGGCATACTATTTCACCTGCCCGTACATCAAATGTGACATTTCTGACGGCATTGTTTTTATGATGTTTCGATGCAACAGTGACATTCTTGACAGAAAGAACAACTTCTTTTGGTTCAGCCGGCTTTTTATCCACACTGAAACTGATATCTCTTCCTACCATCATTCTTGAGAGTTCTTCTTTATTGGTCGTTTTGACATCAACTGTACCAATATACTTTCCTTTTCTAAGAACAGTACATCTGTCTGCTACTTCCATGATTTCATTGAGTTTATGCGTGATAAACAGAATTGATTTGCCTTCATTCGCAAATCCTCTCATGATGCCTAAAAGTTCTTTGATCTCCTGAGGTGTCAACACAGCCGTAGGTTCATCAAAAATCAATATTTCATTTTCTCTATAAAGCATTTTTAGGATTTCCACTCTTTGCTGCATGCCAACAGAGATATCCTCGATCAATGCATCAGGTTTGATGCTCAGTCCATACTTCTCACTGAGCTCAACAACTTTTTTTCGCGCTTCATTTTTTTCAAGAAACCCCATTGTATTAGGTTCCACACCAAGTATTATATTTTCTAGTACTGTAAAGATTTCAACGAGTTTGAAGTGTTGGTGAACCATCCCAATACCTAGTGCATTGGCGTCATTTGGATTGTTGATTTTAACAACCTGTCCATTTTTTCTTATCTCACCTTTTTCAGCTTGATATAACCCGAAAAGCACACTCATCAGAGTGGATTTTCCAGCGCCGTTCTCTCCGAGCAACGCATGAACTTCCCCTTTTTTCAAATTTAAGGTGATATTGTCGTTTGCAATAATCCCAGGGAATTCTTTAGTTATATTGAGCATCTCAACAATATAATTTTCCACTTTTACCTCTTCTAATTACAATTTTGAATTTCATAACCAAATTGGTTTGTGATAATAACTTTATACGTAAAAAAATCAAACTTCAAACATTGATTTTTCAGTATAAAAAAATGGGGGAAGACTTACGCATCCCCCATTTATAGACTTTTACTCGCATAAGGCGATCGCCAATATGTCAGGTAACGAAAACTGTACTTACTATCTTGTAGTTACTGAAACTTTTACAAGGTTCAAAGCAGATACGAGTTCATCTGCAGTAGCAACACCACTTGGGTCTGCAACTGTGATTGAACGAAGAAGTGAAACGCTTCCGCTTTCAAGTGTAGAGAATACAGCATCATATGCAGCTTGATCAAATGATTCAAATCTGTCGAATGCACTTGCAGAATCATCACCGATTACTGCTGTAGGAAGACCTACACCGCCGTTAGCAGCGTTAAAGTAAGTAGTTTTTCCTGAGTAAGTTGCCCAGCTGTCAGTGTCGTAAATAGCTTCAAGTACGCTTACGACTGATGCAGCAAGACCTTTTGTTGCAGAAGTGATGACAGTTTCACTGTCATATCTTTGGTCAACGTCAACGCCGATTACTTTGCCTTCAGACTCAGCAGCGGCTGACATAACGCTTTTACCAACCGAACCACCCGCAGCAAAGATTACTTCTGTGCCTTCTTGGTACATAGTTCTAGCAGTTGCTTTGTTTGTATCGTTTTCATCAAAGTTTCCTGTGTAGTGGTAAGTCACTTCAATAGCGCCATCAGCAAGTCCGAGTTCAGCCGCTGCTGCTTCCGCTCCTTGAAGGTAACCGTAACCAAAAGCTTGTACCGCTGGAACAGCCATGCCGCCCATGAATCCAAGCTTAGTCATGCCATCTTGAACAGCTGCGTAACCTGCGAGGTATCCTGACTCTTCTTCAGAGTACATGATACTTGCAACGTTTGATTTTGTATCAAAAGTTGAGTAATCAGCAGTGTGTGGTGCTCCATCAAGAAGGATGAATTTTACATCTGGGTATTTTGTTTGTGCTTCGTAGATCGGTACTTCGAAAAGGAAACCAGGAGTTACAATTACTTTCGCTCCACCAGTTACAGCCAAATCGATAGCTGCAAGGTATCCTGCGTCTGATGCTTCTTCAGGTTTGATGTAAGTATGTGAAACATCGTTAGCTTCAGCGTACTCAACAACACCTTCCCAAGCGCCTTGGTTGAATGATTTGTCGTCGATATTTCCTTTGTCCGTGATCAATGCGATTTCATAAGTGTCATCAGCTTGTGCACAACCTACTAACCCCATACTTACCAACATGATTGATAGTACAATTAGTAATACTTTTTTCATTCTAGACCTCCACTTTTAATTTCATTCGACTTGCGTCTATGAATCAATTATATCGTTATCCAATTCAAATTACAACACTAATATCTCATCAAATCCTTGTATTGCACGGATTTCACCATTTTTGGACACATTAATCCGGTAGTCGATTTGTAAATTTATTAAAAACAAAACAAAAGCTAAATGTGAACAGTTTTTTTTTTGAAAAAACTATGTGGAAAATCTCCAAATAAGAGGTGTCATATGTATTCTCAATCGAATTGATGTGTTAAATCACCACAAACAAAGATACCCTTATGACTCAATGGGTTAAATTGTTTGCTTTGTTTTGTATATATTTTATAAAAAGTGCAATTTTCAAATTTGCCTGTCAATTTACAAAAAAACGCTTCAGAATCTGGTTAGATTCTGAAGCGTTTGACATGTTTTTATAAATTCATTTCAAGTAAACTTACGATACCTTCTCTGGAAGCATTGTCTTTTATACATTCTCCGACTCTACTGCCATCTTTGTAAAGGACTATTGTAGGCAAACCAAGTACACGTTGGCTAAGAGCCAATCTTCTATCTTGGGTCGTATTGAGTTTACCAAATTTCACACGACCTTCATACTCTGTAGCGAGTTCGTCAAATGTCGGCATCAAAGCACGACAAGGCTCACACCCCTCGCCCCAGTAGTCCACAAGAACAAGTCCTTTTGCATCCAAAACTTCGTCCTGGAAATTTTCTTTGTTGAATTCCAACATAACAGCCTCCTATTCTTCAAATGTGGCTTCTACATATTTTTCAGCCTGAACTGCCGCTATGGCACCATCTGATACTGCAGTCACCACTTGTCTGAGTGATTTGGATCTTATATCACCAGCCGCAAAAACACCGGGAATATCAGTGAGCATATTTTCATCGGTTACAATGTAACCTTGTTTGTCCGTATTCAGCACATCCTTGATCAGTTCATTTTCAGGAAGGTAGCCGATAAACACAAAAATTCCCATAATCCCGTCATCAGGATTTGCATTAATAGTCATGGTCTCACCAGTTTCAAAATTCTCAATCACTACACCTTGAACGATGCCATCGCCGAGAATTTCCTTTGGCCCTGAATTGTATATAAAGTCCATTTTAGGATTTTTCATAGCTTTTTCAACTATGGATTTGGCAGCTCTAAAAGTGTCTCGTCTATGGACAACTGTTACTTTGCGTGCGAATTTTGTAATGAACATGCCCTCTTCCAGAGCAGTATCTCCTCCACCAAAGACAATCACTTCAAGGTCGGTGAAAAATTCTGCGTCACAAGTCGCGCAATACGAGACTCCTTTTCCAGTCAATTCATTTTCGCCAGGTACTTCGAGTTTTCTAGGAGATGCCCCAAGTGCCAAAATTACTGATTTTGCTTCGATCAAGCCTTGATCCGTATGAATTTTCTTGATTTTTCCATCCAATTCCATTGCGGTCACATTTGCTTTTTTTCTTTTAGCTCCAAAAGACTCACATTGTTCAACCATACGAGCTACTAGAGATGGCCCTGTAGCATCTTCAATAGAACCAGGATAATTCGCAACTTCTTCAGTTCCAGAAATCTGACCTCCGGTTTTGTCCCTTTCCAGAATCAAAGTGGACATCTTTGCACGAGCCGCATAAAGCCCTGCGGATAATCCAGCAGGACCGGCACCAATAATCACTACATCATAAAGCGATTCCATTCGATTGCCTCCAAATATTTTTTGTTATTCTCCTCTTACATCCAGAACAGCAAGCGCAATATTGGATGCGTGATCGGAAATTCGCTCAAGGTTGCTGAGCATATCGAGGAATACGATACCTGAGTTTGTCTCGCAACGTCCCTCATTAAGTCTTGATATATGTTTTTTACGTAAGGTTTTTTCCATTTCGTCGATAGCGCCTTCAATTTCAACAACTCTTTGAGCTTTATGACGATCTCCTTCTCTTAGTGAGTCCATGGCCATATCAAATGCTTTTGAAACCTGGTCCACCATTTCCTTCATTTCAGCGACAGCTTTTTCCGAGAAGATCACCTCATTGTCAACCTTATACATCCCTAGTTCAGCGATATTGTCCGCATGGTCACCTACGCGTTCGATATCGTTGATGGTACTGAATAGTCCATCGATGATCTGACGATCTTCAAAATCTATAGAGGTATTGGATAGTTTGATTAAATAATTACTGATTTCTCTTTCGAGCATATTGATGGTTTTCTCAATTTTGAAAGTTTTTTCGGCCGCTTTGATATTATTGGTTTCAACACTCTCAACCGCACTTTCAAGAGACAATTTTGCTAGATTGCCCATGTGGAGCACTTCTTTGATGACTTGACCCATCGCAATGGTTGGGGTCTCAAGTATACGTTCATCAAGGTATTTGGTGCCGAACATCTGCTCTTCCTTCTCCTCTTCCGTAACAGGAAGAAGTTTGGTCACAGCCTTCACAATCAAACCAGCAAACGGAAGGAGTAACAGAGTGTTTACCACGTTGAAAAATGTATGGGCATTAGCGAGTTGTCGAGCCGGTTCATCGCTCATGCTCACAACCAGATTCACAGTCAATTTACTGAAGAAGATGATAAATACTATCGTACCAATCACGTTGAAAAGAAGGTGCATAAGTGCCGCACGCTTCGCGGTCCTATTTGCACTAATGGATGAAATCAGTGCTGTTGTACAAGTACCGACGTTGGTACCGAGTAGTACCGGGAATGCCGCCTGAATCGGAAGTGCTCCAGTCAATGCGAGCGCAACCAAAATACCAGTTGATGCAGACGAACTCTGAACCAATGTTGTAATCACAAAACCGAGGACAAAGCCTTCCACAGTTCCAAGAATCGTTCCGGAACCTATGGCTGAAACCATTTCTGTGAATCCTGCGAACTCCTTAAGTGGCGACATCGCTTGTTTCATGATGTCCATACCAAGAAAAAGCATACCAAATCCCAGTACGATTTCACCAACTATAACTTGCTTGTTCTTCTTTGAAAACAATTTGATTGCACTACCTATGGCAATAGCCACTGGAGCAAGTGCAGTAAGATTGATGGATACCAGTTGGGCAGTAATCGTTGTACCGATGTTGGCACCCATGATGATCCCAATGGCTTGTGTTAGGTTCATGATTCCGGCGTTTACAAAACCTACCACCATGACGGTAGTCGCCGATGAACTTTGAACGATAACTGTTACAATTGCACCTACGAGAACCCCTTTAAAGATATTGCCAGACAATTTTTCAATGATTTTTTCCATTTTATTGCCTGCTGATTTTTCAATACCATCACTCATAACATTCATTCCGTAAAGGAATAATCCCAATCCACCAAACAATGGGATCAAAATCGCCAAAATGTCTTTAGCCGTAATACCGTTCATAAGTATCTCCTTATAAAAAATAATAATAGTCCATAAAAAAGCACCACAAGCGATGTCATCAACATGAATGTAGTGTTTTATTCAAAAAGTCTTACTTTAGATCAAAAAAATCATTTTGCCTCAATGCCTCGTATAATATGATTGCCACAGAATTGGAAAGATTGAGACTTCTTAGATGCTCATCTTTTTTCATTGGAATCTTGAACCGGGTTTCAGCGTATTTTTCATGGATATGAGCTGGAAGCCCGGATGTCTCTTTTCCAAATACAATAAAACAATTGTCCTCAAATTCAAATTCGTCATAATATTTATTGGCTTTCGTAGTAGCAAAATACAATTTTTCATGACCGTATTTCTCGAAAAAAGCTTCCTCGCTCTCATGAACTTCCAAATCAAGGAAAGCCCAATAATCAAGTCCTGCCCTTTTCACGTGTTTATCGTCTATGGAAAACCCAAGCGGTTTGATCAAATGTAGTCTAGATCCCGTTATTGCGCAAGATCTGGCTATATTTCCCGTATTGGGTGGAATTTCCGGTTGATAAAGTACAATGTTGATTCCCATAACTCTTCTCCAAATCTATCGCTTTATTCCGATATCAAATTCTATTTCTCCAAGGGTTGAAACCAATGGGACACAAATCGTCTCCAGACCTGACGATGAGATTTCGATAGCCTGACCTTTGACCAATGAAGGTGGGGTTATATCTATTTTCACACCTAAATTAAAAAGCAAAGTTGCAGAATTGCCCATAATCATGTTGCCAAGTTCAGACAAGGCGCTTTTTGCCATTTCATCAATTTCATCGACTGGCATACCCATCATCATACCTGATGCGACTGCTTTAGCCATTTGCTCAGACAAGCTGAAAACCGCTTGTCCTCTAATATCACCTGTGATACCAAGCAGGATTACGATTTCTTTGGTCGGAAACGGATTCTGTCTGATATAGGGTCTACCCACTGAAAATTTTTCTGTGACAAAGTTGTTAAGAACTTCGGTAGACGCTTTTATAAACGCGTTTACATATTCTGCTTTCATACCATCGCCTCCCATCTCACGTATCTATTAATAATAATACTATAGCACATTTCATTTATAGATTATACATGATTATAACAATGATTCCCAAAATAATCCTGTAATACGCAAATATTTTCATATCATGCTTTCGAATATAATTCATGAAGAAAGCAATTACCGCATATGCGACAATAAAGGAAACCAATGTACCGATCCATAACATTTGCCACTCATCAGGAAGAATCTCTCCCGAATAAGAAATCATCTTATAAACAGCTGCTCCGAGGAGCGCAGGCATCGCTAAATAAAATGAAAATTCCGCGGCAAGCTTTCTGGAATACCCAACATATAAACCACCAATAATAGTGGATGCTGAACGGGACATCCCTGGAAGCAGAATCGCCAACGTCTGAAATATACCTACAATGAAAGCGTTTTTAAATGTGATTTGCTCATCGGTCTCTATATTTGACGCATGATCCCTGGATTCCATTATGATCAATAAAACACCACCAACAATCAGTGCAATGGCAACTGTGATTGGATTGAAAAGATACTTGTCTATTACATCTTCCAGTGTAAAGGCGATAATAACTGCTGGAATTAATGCGAATGCTACTTTAAACCACAATGAAAAATATGCTTTCATGGATTTTTTACTGCTGATTGGCGGAAGTACTTTGTCCCTGAAATAAATCATCGCCGCAAATATCGCACCTGATTGAATGACAATAGCGAAAAAGTTTGCAAAAGCGCCATCAAAATCCAAAAACTTGTTTGCTATAATCAAATGACCTGTTGAAGACACTGGTACAAATTCCGTCATGCCTTCTATGATCCCTAATATGATTGCTAAAATAATCGTATTCACTGTTCACCTCATTATTGGTTGATTGCTTTGATAACCGGAAAGCCCATCACATATTCTACTTTGTTGATGCCACAATTGTCAATGCCGAATCTCCAGTATCCTGATGTATCACCATAACACAAATAGCTGAGCAACGTTTGGATTACACCTCCATGAGCGACTATAACAATATTGTCACTAGAATTCAAATCCAAATTTTTAATGATTTCTTTGTAAACTCCTGTGGTCCTTGCAAACATTTCAAGAACACTTTCACCTTCCGGAACTATGAAATGATCGAAATCTTCGAACCAACTATTTAGAAGTTCAGGTTCCTCCTTTTGAATAGTCTTGAAATCCTTGCCCTCCCAGATACCAAAATTCATTTCCATCAACTCATCTTTGACTACAATATCCACGTCATGATGGAGTGCAATTTTTTTTGCTGTGTCATAAGCTCTTGAAAGAGGTGAGGTATAGATAGCGGTAACTGGGATATCTTTCATCCTCTCCGCTACTGCCGCAGCTTGTTCGATTCCGATTTCGTTGAGTGACACGTCCCAAACTCCTGCGAATTTCTTCTCGGCGTTCGCATAAGTCTGTCCGTGTCTTATGAAGTATATGGTCATGTCAGCTCCTCTATTTTTTTTGGTTGTTTTCTTCTACTGAAAGTGCCCATTGTTCCTTTGCATACTGCTTGAGCAATCGGTTCTTAAAAGCAAATTCATGTCTGATGGTCATATCAAACCACCTTATGGCTTCCTTATAATTGCCCAGTTGTCTATTGAGCTCACCAATCAGATAGATGATCTCGAGTTCCTTCTCTGGAACTTCCTCAAACCGTTCAAGTTCATAACTGGATAAAAATGCGCTTAGTGCCATCTCAGTGTACCGCTTCGCTTCATCATCCTCTCCAAGTTCACGGTTGAACCAGGCCAATCTAAGATATAGTTTGCCAAAGATACTCTGCTTGGCACTATGGACTTTATAGCTTGCAAGTGCAATTCGATGCACGCTTATGGCGATTTCCGTATTTCGCTCCTCACAGAAATTTTGAGTTTTCCAGTGACTGGAAATAGTATTTTCAATAATTGCTTTCTCAGAACTTTCAAGAACTTGTTTGAAATCATTTTCAAATTTGGCGTACCCACACTTTGGACAGCAGATCACTCCATAATATGTGGGATTTTCTCCACCAAATATCGCGTGAAAATCCTTTTTTCTTTCCTTCGCCCTGATTGCAGATGTTTTGACTTGCTTTGAGGTGAAGGTGTTACCGCAGACCTGACAGGTATAACTGCGGTCAAATAATGATGACATAATAAACTCCTAATTCTTCCAATGAATATCAATGATATCCCCGTGTTTCAAAAGATCGGTATATTTGGCGCGTTCACCGTTCAATTTGAGATTAAGGATGCCTTTCGGTTTCGTCAAATCAAAATCTATATGATTGAATACATCCACGAAAACGACTTCACTGGTTTTTTTTGTAATGACTATCGGCTCACCATTGATGATCACGTGAAGATTATCACTTTCAATCTCTTGTGATACTGGCTCCGATATTACTGACTTTTGCTCTTTTTTCCTATAGTGATATTTCTCTCCAAATCGGATTGCATCCTCTTCGTCAAGTGGAGTTCCACCATTAAACAAAGTAAACTGACTTGGGTCGAGTTCCACTAATTTAAAGAGATCTCTCGCTGTTTTGACACCGATGGTCTCTATGATATCATTTTCACCGATCGTATACTCTCCGGTTCTATGGATTCCGTTTACACTGACAGCTTCAAGGCATTTGATTTCTTGACCTTCCATGTGTATGGACGATCCCAGGTTCACAATTTCCTTCAGGTGGACTTTTCTTTTCCCACCTTTTGCCGCGGCAATGACAACAATTTGATCCTTATGGTTAATCCGTGTATCCAGGGATGCCATCGCTCCATTTACAAGTATTCTAGCAGGTTCGCCATAATCTCCACGTATGGTTTTCTCTGCGCCGTCAATAGTAACCGTGTAACTCTCACCTCTTTCAGAAATGAGACTTCTTGCATTATAACCTGTGAGAATCAAAGCGTCAGATACATGAAGAGGTTTCGTATTGAAAAGTCTGATTGCCGTCTCATTTACATTGACCTGTATGAAATCCTGATCACGTTCTTCAAATGCTGTTACTCCAATTCCAATTGGTGTTATGAATTCAGGACCATGAAGAGTGCTCGTCTCAAAACTTAAGATATCGAGTTGATCCACAGATTTTATGACAACACGTTCTTTTGAAAGTCCAAGAGCTTCAGCTAAGTACTCTGTGAAATTTGGAATCTGAGAGCCGCCCCCAATGCAAAAAACCGCACTTGGAGCTTTCTTGTTGAGTTCAAGCAGGTTGTCTGCGATCTCTTTTGTTATAGTCTTGATGGTGGTGTCTATTTCTTTCATGATTTCGGTTGTGGATAAACTGTGTTTGAGGCCGAGTATATCCACAAATTCATGTTGTTCGTTGATTATAAGTCCAATTTTAAGGGCTTCAGCCATATTGAAATCCAATAGGTAGGTTTGAGCCATTTTCTCTGTGATCTCATCACCAGCAAGTGACACCATGCCATAAGATACAACCGAGCCTCCACTGGATATCGCAATATCCGAAGTGCCAGCGCCAACATCAACAAGAGCAAGATTAAGAAGTCTCAAATTTTTAGGAATGGCAACGTTCATAGCTGCGATAGGCTCAAGAGTCAGATTCATCACTTCAAGGCCAGCCCTATGAACCACCGAATATAAACTGTCCACTACTATATGTGGCAAAAATGTGGCTATGATTTCAACACTAAGTGTGCCACCTCTATGACCGATTGGATTGAGAATCATGTTTTGATCCAGATAGTAATTAACGACACTGAACCCCACACAATAATAATCTGATGAGGATTTTTCTTTGGTTGAAAGATTTTTCTGTGCCATCTGAATCGCTTGCATGTCCACACTGTCTGTAAGTGTCTTATCGATTTCTTTGGTGACATCTATTTCCATATCAACGGTTGCGCGTTCGGTTTTCAGCGAGCGTCCCGCTGCGGCAATCGCAGCCTGTTCCAGTTTGAAACCGTTTCGATCCTCAATTTTCTCCACCACAGCTTTGACAACTGCAGTCACTTTTCCAATGTCGTGGATTTGTCCATCAAACATTGCACGATCAGGATGGGCCATCATCTCGTGATCGACAACGACATACTTGTCGCCTTCCTTTTTGGAAAGTATACCAACGACACTTCGCGTTCCGATATCAAGCGCAAACATCAAATTTTTGGGTATAGGATTTAATCTTTTATTCATCTGATTACTCCTTCACACTTTTTTTATAATACTCGCACAAGTCGCTCAAGGCACATTCCGAACAGTTGGGTTTTCTGGCTTTGCATACTCTTCTTCCATGGAAGATCAGTTGATGGTGTGCTTTGGTCCAGTGGGATTGATCTATGATCTTTTGCAGTTGTGTTTCTGTCTGTTCAACAGTCTTTGCCTTTGCGAGACCAAGTCTGTTTGACACCCTGAACACGTGGGTGTCCACGGCAATTGCAGGAATACCAAATGCATTGCTTACAACTACATTAGCCGTCTTTTGACCGACACCAGGGAGCGTTTTAAGTGCTTCATGGGAACCTGGTACTTCACCCTTCCAGTGTACTACAAGTTGCTCGGCGGTCAGGTGGAGATTTTTGGCTTTTGTTCTATATAATCCACATGGTTTTATGATATTTTCGAGTTCATCTATCGGAATCGCCATTAACGACTCGGCATCCGGTGCAATTTTAAAAAGGTCTCTTGTCACCATATTTACCCTTACATCTGTACACTGTGCGCTCAAGATGACTGCAATCAAAAGTTCATATGGATTTGTGTAATCAAGTTCCGCACTCGCCTCAGGGTAAAGTGAGTCCAGCACCATAATAATCTCATTGGCTCTTTTTTTAGTCATTTGAACACCTGTCTTTCCTATAATTCATTTCCTTAAATATTATAACACATCTGAAAAAAAAAATAGGTGCAAAAGATTGCGCCTATTTGATTTGAAGTTTAGTTTTCCTCAGTCAAATTAATGACTTTACTGAGTGTATAGATGATCCATGAATAGATGGGAATGGTCACAACGGAAGCGATGATCCTCCCTGGAAGTAAAGCGATGAAGCCTTTGTCCAGCATCATGGAAAGCCATAGCGTATTGAGAAAAAGGGCATTGAACACATAAGTGATGCTGACTGTAAATGCTATTTTGTCAAACTTGATCTTTTGCTCGAGATGCTTGAAACGACTTGAAATTGCAAAAGGGAGTACGACGAAAAGCGCTGTCACAAGAGCCATCAGAATAAGCATAGGCAAAGCCGATGTGTCGTTGAATCTCAGTGCGCCTTCAGAAAAAACAATGACATCAGTTGTCATCATCAACATCAATATGCCACCTGCGAATAGAACCATCAGAATCGCATTGATGTAATTGAAGTTCATTTTGGACCTATGAATCTTGAGGTTTTGGAACAGTATGCCTGAAATGATACCGTATAGCGCTGCCGTCAGTGTAAATCCTGGAAAGAACATTCCTCCCATTGGATTGATCATGAATCCCACAAGGTCTGATATGACCCCTACGACACCTCCGACCACTGGTCCAAGCATCATCCCCGCAATAATGAGCGGTATGTTGCCAAATCCGATTCTAAGAGCGGGCAATCCCCCAATTGGAATCATGTAGGAAAAAAATCTTGTGAGTATGATACTCACTGCGGCAAGTAAAGCCGCCTTGACCAAAACGGAAGTACTAAATCCGCTTCTTGGTTTGACACTTTTCATATTATGCTCTCCTTTCATGTAAATTCCTACTATTACATTACTATATGAAGCGCATAATAATGCAACAGCGGACGCAGCAAAACATCGCAGACCTAAGTCTTTCGTTTAAGGACAACTTCCCATTCCTTAACACTTGACGCGTTTTACCTACTCTGTTACCGTAGCAATTCTAATTCTAAAGCAAAGCATCCAATTCGTCAACAACCTTCTTGAACACGCTTAATGCATTCGCCACAGGAGCTTTCGTCTCCATATCAGCACCTGCTTTTCTAAGTATGTCAATTGGGTAATCACTGCAACCGCTTGAAAGGAATTCCAGATATCTTTCCACTGCGGGTTCACCTTCCGTAAGGATTTGATTAGCGAGTGCGATAGCCGCTGAAAAACCGGTCGCGTATTGATAAACATAAAAATTATAATACATATGAGGAATTCTCGCCCACTCGTATTTGATGGCATCATCAATAATCACATCAGGTCCGAAATATTTTTTGTTGAGCACCAGATAGTGGTCACACATGAACTCAGCTGTGAGCGCTCCACCCGCTTCAACATGACTATGAATATCCCTTTCAAATTCTGCGAACATGGTCTGTCTGAATATTGTTCCTCTAAATTGTTCCAAATAATGATTTAGTATATATTTTCTTTTGCCTTCATCTTCAATAGTCTTGAGCAGATAGTCATTCAACAAGGCTTCATTTGTGGTTGATGCCACCTCAGCCACAAAAATCGAATAATTTCCATAGACGTAGGGTTGGTTTTCCCTAGTCAGATAACTGTGTACGGAGTGCCCAAGTTCATGAGCCAGTGTAAACATACTGTCCACATTGTTCTTATGATTCAATAGCACATAAGGCTTAGAATCATAAGTTCCCCAAGAATAGGCACCAGAACGTTTGCCTTCAGTCTCGAATACATCAATCCATCTGTCTTCAAATGCCGACTTTACAGTATCTTGATATTTCTTGCCTAGTGGACCGACAGCTTCTATGACAATTTCACGTGCTTCATCATATTCCACTGG
>JAWSUW010000009.1:0-7248 GCA_033549245.1 Bacillota bacterium
GCCTCGGGTATCAATCGCCCTTATATAGTGTGTTTCGCTGCCTATATCGCATCCTAAAACAAGCATGTCATCACTGATAAAAGTCAATTTTTCGTTCTTGGCGAATTTACCTTTGGTTTCCAACTCACGCCATGTGGAGGATTTGAGACTATTCTTTATAGCTTCTACTCTTAATAAAATTTCTTGCTGTTCAAAAATATTTGCTGTAACAACTTGATTTTTTTTCATTTTACCTTTAAGATTCATCTTAGATACCTCTCGTATTTTTTTGATTTTTTACTAACGGACTGGTCAGTAATAATCTAAATTTACTTGAGGTATTTTTCTTTGTCAATCGCTTGACCTATTTAAATTATACAGGAAGCTCCTTTCCACATAAAACTAAATTATTCCATCACATTTGTCGTTTCATCGATTCCTATGTTATGAACCTTTTCCAATTTCATTTTTCTAATGATGCTAACGACAGATCTAATTTCATATATGATCAGGGCAATGCCTGGAATAATTACAAGTAAAACAAGACCAGATTTCGATTGAGCAAAGCTCAGGAGACTTCCCACATAGGGGATTGCAAATAATACACGACCAATAATCTGACTGGGTTCAAGTGGAGTAGGATCATCGACGTCATTGGCGTCTCCTCTTGTTATAAATTTTGGTTCACCATCAATACTTAGAATTTTTGCGACTCTATGCGTGGTAATACTTTCTGATGTAAGTCCTTTATAAGTGATGATATCACCCACCTTAATAGCTTGATCATCAATGGGTTTGATCACAGCAAGAGACCCCACATCAATGGTCGGACTCATACTTCCACCAATGACTATGTATAATTTGTGACCTGCGATCGTTGGTGGTCCATTGCTAAGCCTACTTTGAACTACTGAGAACAATAAGAAAGCAACGAGAACTACCCCCACAAGAAAGAAAATGTTTCCAGTCCATTTTTTCACACATTTCATAGCACTTTTATTATTTTCCATTTGTCACCTCGAGGTCAGAATTTTAATTGCCATCTGTTGGTTCAGATGGTTCTGTTGGATCAGATGGTTCAGATGGTTCAGATGGTTCAGATGGTTCTGTTGGATCAGACGGTTCAGTTGGTTCTGTCGGTTCAGTCGGTTCTGTCGGTTCGATTGGTTCAGCTAGATTATTAGTTACAATTGGATCAATTAATTCAACTGGTTCAATAAGTTCATTCAGTTGTTCGATTAATATTAATGTGGATCCACTAAAAAACATTGGTTGACCATTATAATTGCATTTTCCAGAAACCATTATAGTTTCGATCACTTCTGTGGATTCAGGAATGATAGAAAATGCTAATGCTATTAAATCATTTTCAATGGTGACTTGTTCAACGAAAGTAGGGGTGTCATTAAGATATAAAGTAACTTCATCAATTATGATTTCTTGATTGTTGATTGGTGCAAAATTCAGTAGAACACGGCTTATTATGGTATCATAGCTTACGACGACTTCAACATTTGAAACATTGAATTCATAATTTAAGGTCTCAGATGCCACATGAACAGGTGAGAAGTAAGCTGCTGTTACTTGTAAAGCTATTGCATTGGAAACGATTAAGGCCAAAATTATGTGCTGAATCAAATATTTTACTTGTTTCATCATAACCCCCTCCAATTCTTATAAAGCGTCTATTACAAACGTATCATTCAATCGTTATTTTATTGTTCTTTTATAATTTCATCTCAGTTATAGATGAGTTATTTTTCAGTTATAAAAAAAAAGCTATCAGATGATCTCTGATAACTTCTTGGTATTTCATATATTTGGTTATTATTTCTATATCTCAATATGGGAACAACTCTGTCAGGATGGATGTTCCAATTACATTATTAGCCACATCGAATTTCTCATGTACTCTTTGGAAGGCTTTTTCAGCGTAATTTGGATTAACGGTAGAAAGACTTACGGCGAACTGAGCGTGTGTTCTTTGTGAAAACACATCACCTTTTCTTAAGTTGGTTGCTAAAATGACTCTAAGTGACTCGACAATATCTGATGTTGATTTTGATGAATGTTGCGAATGATTTGAATCAACAATTGTTATGTTGCCCCAAAATGAATTCTTTCCTGTACGCTCATATCTATGCTCTTCAATTTTTTGATACAATTTGAAAAATTCGTAGTTGCATTCAACTGGTCCACTTGATTCTGAAAGCAATTTATGATTTTTCAAGCCAGATTCCAAACCTAAGCTTTGTGTTGGTATTTTTCTAGTGAAAACGTTATTCAATTTACTGATTATTTCTTCTGAATGTAGACCCAGATCTCTCTGAAATATTTTTTTCAAATATTCGAGATGGTTTTTAGCAAGCTTACTCTCACCTAGTTTTACTAAGGATTCAATATAATGAAAATGAACATGTTCAAAATAAAGATCATGTTTAATAATTTCTTCGGAAAATTTTATGACTTCATGGTAACGTTTTTCTTCTGACAAGTAATCTAAAGCCTCACAGCAACTATGCAAATACATATGATGATATTGATTCTTGATAGGTACCAACCAATCATACAAAGAAGTTTCACAAAAAAAACCACCTTTGTACATTTTAATGATATTAATGTGAAGCTCAATTGCTTCAATTCTATCATCTGAGGTTGAGTTCGAAGCACAATTGAATGAGGATTCAAAGTTTTCAATATCAATTTCACAATATCCCTTTGCATTGAACTTATAACATCCGCTTGAATATGTAATAATATCGGATCCAATGACTTGATTGAATACACTGAGTTTCTTTCTCAGTCTAAAAACTAGAGCTCGAAGTGTACGTTTAGGATCAGAAAATTCCGAATCCGGCCAAAGGTCATCAATAATTTTTTCTGACAATAAAAATTCGTCACGAAAAGTAATAAAATATTTGAATAGTTCCAACAACTTGTTTGAGTTCTCAAATAAATAAGTGTAATTTTGATGGTCAAATTCAATGAAAAAGTTACCAAGCGTGTGAATTTTAATAAAACGGTCATTGTAGATGGTTTCACAGTCAAAGTTGTCATTCATAATGCTACCTCCACTAACGAAAACTACAAATAAGGCTTCATGTCTATTGTATCACAAAATAATAAATTGATGAGATATAAAATGATTATTGCATGTATTTTTTTACATTTATGGGTATAATCATTCCAAATGATAAAGATTTATTGAATTTTGAATATTAAGGAGCAAGAGATGACAAAAAGATTGAGAACTGCCCTTATCGGTGGAGCCTTGTTAGGAATTATTTGTGTCGTAGGAGCCTATTTACGTTCTGGTTTTACTGCTGCACCTGGATTTGTATTTTCGCTATGGTATAATCGCTTTATCCTTGGGTTGGCTGTCGGAGCATCTTGGACTAAGACAGATAGAAACATGGCATTGCTCAGAGGTGCTATATTGGGACTCTTGGTTTCATTTGCATTTTACAGCTCAACAGGATTTAAAGACCCTATTAGTTTTGTGGCTGGGATACTGTATGGTGTGATCCTTGAAGGATGGCTCAGTAGATCTTCATTGAACAATTAAAAATCATCAAATAGGAGGGGAGTATGCCCGCATTCATAAAACCACCAACTAAAATACCATTCTTATTGAGACCAGGGTTGTGGCTGTCAGACAAGATTACAGGAAAACAACTGGAAGTTCCAAGACTACTTTCCTGGTATCCAAAAGTTGCCGTCAGCTCAGCTGTAATGGAAGGTCTTGTAGCACATAGAGACAAAAATTTAAGTGAGCGGATGCTAAAACTTGTTCGCATGCAAGCTTCTTTTTCAGTTTCTTGTCCATTTTGTATTGATATGAATTCTTCTGAGTATGAAAAATCAGGAGTCACATCTGAAGAAATGGCGGCTCTTATGAACAGCAGTTTCAGTGAATCAACTCATACATTCACACAAAGAGAAATAATTGCGCTGGAATATACGAGATTGATTTCAAAATCACCGCTTGCTTTCCCAAGTGAACTGATTGAGTCATTGAAACAAAATTTTACTGAACGTGAGATTGTAATTTTGGCCAGTACAGCTGCTCAAGTCAATTACTGGGCGAGATTGATTCAAGCCTTGGGTGTCCCACCAGCTGGATTTACAGGCTCATGTCGATTGCCTGAGGAGTAATCATTTTCTTTTGCAATTCTTTGAGTAAAAGTTCCACAATGATTGCAAGAAGTGTGACGGGAATGGCGCCTTCCAAAATCAAAACCATGTCAAATGTTCTTACGCCATTCACTACCAATACACCAAGACCGCCAGCCCCAACAGCCGCAGCCAAAGTTGTTGCGCTTATGTTTATGACAAGCGCGGTCCTGATCCCTCCGAGAATGACATTCAAAGCTAGAGGAATTTTGACTTTGATGTAAATTTCAGTCTCGGTCATACCCATACCTTTTGCTGCATCAATGATGTCTTTTGGCACTTCCTCAATCCCGATGACCACATTATAGATGATTGGCATCAATGCATAGACCACAAGAGCTATAAGCGCACCGTTGATCCCATATCCTAGAATTGGGACTGCAAGTGCGAGCAAAGCTGGGGAGGGAAAAGCTTGCCCCAAACTCACGGTTTTAAGTAATAATTCTTTGAACTCATGACCACGATTCGTAGTTACGAATATGCCCAGAATTATACCTATAGTCACTGCTATGAGACTGGACAGAAAAACCATCCAAATATGCTGTACAAAATAGACGACTAATAAAGTACGTGAACCTTCAGTACTTTTTGAACTGACAAGTTTATACAATATCGCTTCAAATCCCTTTGAATTAACGACAATAATTGTGAGTATCACTGTTAAAAACGCTGCTATTATCAATCCTTTTTTGTTTGATTTCATACTTGATCACTTCCAGCTATTTTTAATATATGGTCCCAGGAAATACTTCCATTAACAAGAGAAACCTTATCAATTCCGGTTGTCAACATAAGGGTCAGTACTTCTCTAAGTGTGGCATTTTCATCAAGGGGTTCTTCATCCAAAATGCTTGGTTCTGCATAATCCACGGCGGGCTTCCTCGATAAAATTGTTAAAATGCCTTCACCTTTAAAAAAGTTTTTAACAAAATCGTTCTTTGGATTGAGCACGATTCTCTCAGGGGTGTCTAATTGAATAATTTCTCCTTGGTTCATTATGCAGATTCGATCTGAAAGCAAAAGCGCTTCATCTATATCATGTGTTACGAAGACTACAGTTTTTTTTAACTTTCTTTGTATTTTTCTAAATTCTTTTTGAAGCCTTAATCGATTGATGGGATCAACTGCTCCAAATGGTTCATCCATCAATAGTATGTCTGGATCGGATGCGATGGCTCTTGCAACACCGATTCTTTGTGCTTCTCCTCCTGAAAGTTGGAAAGGTTTTTTATCTTTATATTGATTTGGATCAAGTCCGACCAGGTCCAACATTTCGTCAACCCGTTGGTTCACTTTGTCTTCGTTCCAGTTCAAGAGTCGTGGAACTGTTGCGATATTTCTTTTGACATCCATATGTGGAAAAAGTCCAATGCTTTGGATGACATATCCGATAGTCTTCCTAAGATCTTCACCTTTAAGATCATCAATGTTATCACCATCTACTTCAATATCTCCACTGTCACGGGGAATCATCTTGTTAATTAGCCTAAGCAAGGTCGACTTGCCACAACCTGATGGTCCAAGAACCACTAGGAATTCAGCATCACTGACTGTGAGAGACAGATTGTTGACTGCGGTAAATTCTCCATATTTTTTACTTACGTTGTTTATTTTAATCATAGATTATACCCCTCATTGTCTTTTCAAATGCTTTTAATAAGTAATCGAGTAGTACTGTAAAAAAAACTATCGGGAAAACTCCCAATAAAATCAGATCTGGTGAAGCTTCGCCTAAACCTAAGAAAACAAAAGTTCCCATCCCGCCACCTCCGACAAGACCCGCTAGAACAGCTCCACCAATAGTTTGAATAAAAGCAATCCTGATGCCTGTAAATATCACGGGAAAAGCAAGTGGGAATTCTATGTTCCTTAAAATTTGACTTTTGTTCATGCCCATCCCTTTAGCGGCTTCTATCACATTGTTGTCTACAGCATAAAACCCGGTCAAAGTGTTCCTGCCAATTGGAAGTAGAGTGTAGAGGGTAAGTGCGATATAAGCAGGTGCCCACCCGATACCACTAACACCTAAGGCATCAAAGAATGGCAATTTTCCAAGTCCAGATAGTGGTACCAAGAAAATACCAAAGAGTGAGAGACTAGGTATGGTTTCAATTATACTGAGTGGAATCATTATTTTGTCTTCAAGTTTCTTTTTTGAATAGGCTAAAAATCCTAATGGAATTGCAATAATTGCACCAGTTAGGACCGAACCGAGCGTGAGAATTGCATGTATTCTGAGATTATTGTAAAATTGAACTTTTTTGATATTATACTCTTTGACCAAAGACAAATCATCAAAAGCACCACTCATCATAAAATAGGACATGATCGCAAAAAAGCCTATAACGCCAATCCATTTGATGACCTTATACTCCATTATTCGTTTGCTGTAAGTCGAGAACAGCATGTATATGCAAAAGATTTGGACATAGAATCCTGAAGCAAGACTGATTCTCGCTGAAGACAAACCAGAGGTAAACAAAGCCGTTCTCGATTGTAAACTCCAAAATAATGACATTACCAAAAGTGATGTAATCAAAAATACAATGTTGTTCTTATATTTTCTTTCATACAAAGAGAGTGCCATGAGTAATATCCAAAGCACTAAAACAACAGTTCCAACAGCTCCAAGAAATTCGAAACTGGAAACTTCAACTCCCTGTGAAATTCGATTTGGCTTATTTACAATCAGTGTCATAAAAAGAAATGCTGCTGTCCCTATAGAGGATAACAACAGCAAAGTCTTATCGATAAGTCTATTCATATAATCCTTCTTCTACTAAATGTTCCTTAGCAACATCTTTTGGAGATAAGCCATCAACAATGACTTTCTTATTCATAAGTTGTAGATTCTCAAGAGTTAATGTATCAAATACATCTTCAATGATCTCTTTGATTTCCGGATATTTTTCGAGTACCTCAGCCCTAACTATAACTGAGGGTTCAAATACTGGTGGAATGGATAATGGATCATCAAGTACAACCAAATCAAGGTCAGGCAATGAGCCATCTGTTCCGTATACAAGTGCTACATTTACATCATCAGTTCCATTAGCCAATGCGCTGATGGTTTCTGCTGTATTTCCATGCGAAAGC
>JAWSUW010000009.1:7258-17417 GCA_033549245.1 Bacillota bacterium
AATTGTTCTGGTTTCAATTTGAATCCATAGCCTTCTTCCATCCCCAACAATCCCATGTTTTTTTCTGCGAATAATTGACTTGTAATGAATTTGACTTCACCACCATTATTGACATAGTCTGCAAAATCCGCCAAAGTTTTTAGATTATTGGCATCAGCAAATTCCTTTTTCACTGCCAACATCTCTGTGTTATTTGCCTTTGCTGGTGTTAACCAGATCAGGCCGTTGTTTTCTTCATCATATGCCTTGATTGCATTGTAGCCCTCTTTGGCATCTCTCCAAATTTCTTCGTCAAATCCTTCTGAATAATACTGCCCGTTTCCAGTGTAGTCAATTCCAATATCTAATTCATCTTGAAGTAGTGCATTTCTGTGAACATCTGGTGTACCAAATTGAACTTTATCTGTAACAGTATACCCATTTGATTCAAGTGCCAATAGTACCATATTTCCTAAGATTCCGCCTTCAGTATCAACGAAAGAACCTAGTACAATTGGATCCTCCGCAGGTGAACTGCATGCTGATAACAATGAAATCATCAAAACGACAACTAATGCCAGTCTATATAATTTGTTTTTCTTCATCACAACCTCCATAAAAATTTGTATTATTGTAATCTATGTTCACTTTTACCCTATTTTGGATGAAATAAAACTCATGTTATATTATGGCTTGACAAGTGAATGAAATGCAATATAATGTAATTAATTAAACTTAAAGTATACTTAATTACAATTTAATGAGGTGATATGTTTGGGAATAAGTGAACGCAAGGAGAAAGAGAAAGAAATTAAAAGAAATGATATAATTGATGCGGCTGAAAAAGTTTTTTTTTCAAAGGGATACGATTTGGCTACTATGGACGATGTTGCCAAAGAAGCTGAGTTTAGCAAAAGGACATTATATGTGTACTTCAACAGCAAAGAACAGATTTATTTTGAAATTATGGTCAGGGGTTACAAACTCTTAATTGATATGATTGAATCTTCATTGAACGAATCGGGTGAAGCCAATTTTCTAGAGAGAATAAGATTGATAGGAAAAATTATGTACAAATTCAATACTATCTATCCCAATCATTTCTTTGCGATCATGTCATATGAAAACAGTGAAATGGATTTTGCAGTTGGAATTCCAGATCAATCCAGAGAAGAATGCTACACACTTGGAGAAAAGCTATTTGGTTATTTGACTGACGCACTGGAAAAGGGGGTTAAAGGAGGTGAAATACAAAGCGAGATAGATATTAAAAGCACGGCTATTATCATTTGGTCGTGCACTGTTGGATTATTTAACACGGTCATAAGAAAAAGACATTATATTGAAAATTATCATAATAAGAATTCAGAAAAGTTATTACTGGAAGGATTGGATTTTATTATTAAGTCAATTGAATTAAAGGAGAATGAAAATGATTAAATGTATTAAATGCGATTGGACTACAATCGAAAACGATGTTAGGAATTATTTAGAAAAGAACAACATCACTATTGACTCATTTTGGGAAGACCATGTGCTTAACAGTAATCATTACCAGTTTGTATGTGATGATGAGCCAGTAGGTTTTTTCGCAATACATAATCAATCTATGATAACACTGTTTCATGTTAATGAATATCATGCCAATCATGGTCAGTTGCTGTTTGCAAAAATCAAGCAATTTGAACAAGTTACAAATGCTTTTGTGGCAACAGGGGATGAGTTTTTTATGAGTCATTGCCTAGATAATTTTGCAAGAATTGAGAAACAGGCTTATTTCTCAATCTATACGGATAAACCGCTCAAAAGTGCATATGAACACGATCTGACTTTGAGAGAAGCTAAGTCGGTTGAGGACACAGAATTGTTTGCTCTTACCACAGATTTTTTCAATGATGGGTCTGTTGAGAGAGTTCTGGAAGGTGATGAATATTTTAAAATATATCTAGTGGAAGAACATGGACAGCTTGTCGGATTCGGAGTGGTTGAATATAGCCGAATTGTGCCCACAATTGGGAGTACCGGTATGTACGTCTTAGAAGACAAACGCCAACAAGGATATGCTGCATATATACTTAAAAATTTACAACATGTCGTAGAGAGCAAGGGCAGAAGAGCTCGTTCTGGATGTTGGTATTATAATCATAATTCAAAAAAGAGTATGGAAAGCGCTGGAGCATATTCAAAAACCAGATTGATTCGATTTTATTTTTAACGTAAACAGGAGGATTTATGCGCATAGAGACATCACGATTGATCCTTAGAAATTTTTGCTCTGAGGATGCTGACGATTTATTTGACTATTTGTCCAAACCGTCTATTTACACTTTTGAACCGGGTTCACCCATCACAAGGGAACATGCAATTGAAGAAGTTTTAGAACGCGCGAAGAGTGATGTGTTCATAGCAGTGGAGAGAAAAGAAGATGGAAAAATGATTGGACATCTCTATTTTGACAGACATAAGTATGAGGCAATCAGAACCTATTTTTTAGGCTACATTTTCAATCCTTCATTTCAAAAACAAGGCTATTGTACTGAAGCATGCAGTGCTTTAATTCAGTATGCATTCACCGAACTTGACGCACATAGGATTGAAGCAAAGTGTAGTACTGAAAATCTAGCATCCAATAAAGTGCTTGAAAAACTGGGAATGAGATTGGAAGGCACAATGAAGAAAAACGTGTATTTCCATATGGATTCTGCAGGGAACCCAATTTGGTTTGACTCCAACATTTATGCTATGTTGGCGGAGGATTATTTTAAATAGAACTTTAGACCTCAAATTTTGAGGTCTTTTTTTATGCGCATTTAGCGAACATGTGAGGTGAATCACATTAATGCTTGTTTTCGAGGCATATAATGGTGTTAAGATATAAATGGAAAGCGGGTGAACGGATTGGACAGATTCATACTAAAAAAGAAAAAACTCATAACTTTGATCAGTGGTTTGCTTATTGTGATCGCATTCGTGAGTGAGATGGGATTTGAAAATACACAGATCTTTGTTTGGGCATTGATGATTGCCTCCATAATCGGGACCTCGCCTATTGCAATTCAAGCCTATCATGCACTAAGAGTCAAAGTTGTCAGTATTGATGTTCTTGTGACTATTGCAGTTACAGCGGCATTTTTAATCAACAATTATGAAGAGTCTGCAATCGTAACTTTCTTGTTTCTTTTTGGTGATTATCTCGAAATGAGAACACTAAGCAAGACGCGTTCTGCAATTAAAGAATTGACTGAAATGGCACCAGAAAGTGCATTGAAACAAATGGAAAACGGAGAATTCAAAGAAGTAGGCGTGGACGAAGTTGGCGTAGGCGACCTTGTGCTCGTTAAAACGGGTGCTAAGATTCCAGTTGACGGTACTGTTTTAACTGGTGAGGGACATATCAATGAAGCCAGTATTACCGGTGAATCCTTACCAGTAAGCAAGAATAAGGACTCAAAAGTCTTTGCGGGAACCATACTAGAAAATGGAACGATTCAGATTTTGGCGGATCGTGTAGGCGAGGATACGACATTCGGAAGAATTATAGAATTGGTTGAAGAAGCACAAGATTCCAAATCCGAAGCGGAGCGTTTCATAGATAAATTCTCTAAAAACTATACTCCTATTGTACTAATTTTAGCAGGTGTGGTCTGGTTCTTTTCGAAAGATATTGAACTTGCGATCACAATTCTGGTTTTAGGATGCCCAGGAGCTTTGGTCATTGGTGTACCGGTATCAAATGTTGCAGGTATTGGCAACGGTGCGCGACATGGTGTTCTTTTGAAAGGTAGCGAAGTGATCCATGATTTCAGCAAAGTCGATACCATAGTATTTGACAAGACAGGGACGTTGACAATAGGAAATCCCAAAGTGGCTGATACAGAGATATATACCGATCAAGCCGACAAAATTTTGAAATACATTGCAAGTGTTGAAAATGAATCCGATCATCCTTTGGCTAAAGCAATTGTAGAACATACACGAGAGACAAAATTTTATCCGGTAGAAGAAACACATGTTGTAAAAGGCGGTGGGGTAATCGCGAAAGTGGATGGTCAGAGGATTGTAATTGGCAATGTTGCGCTAATGGAACAAGAAAATATCCATTTGAATGATAAAGTCCGTTCAGATATTGCTCGATTTGAGCAGAGTGGCAATTCGCTTGTAATTGCATCAGTTGATAATGAAATTAAAGTGCTAATTGGCATTCGAGATCAAATTCGTCATGGTGTCAAAGATGATCTTAAAAAGCTAAGAAAATTGGGTGTCAAAAATCTGGTAATGCTATCAGGTGATAACCAAGGAACCGTGGATCTGGTAGCCTCTGAATTAGGGTTGAATGAAGCTCATGGGCATATGTTGCCAGAAGACAAATTGACCTTTATCAAAGAGTTGCAATCTAGTGGGCATATTGTGGCATTCGTGGGAGATGGTGTCAATGACAGTCCATCTCTGGCTCAAGCCGAGATTGGAATTGCAATGGGTAATGGAACTGACGTGGCCATAGAAACATCAGATGTCGTTCTGATGAACTCGGATTTCAGCAGATTACCTCTTGCATTAGGCCTTACAAAGGCAACTGCAAATAATATGCTTCAAAATATCATCATAGCAGTCGGAGTTGTTTTAATATTACTATTCAGTGTGTTTTTTAGTGATTGGATGAACATGTCCATAGGGATGTTAGTACATGAAGTGAGTATCTTAGTGGTAATCTTGAACGGTATGAGATTACTAAGATACAAAATAAAACCTATAAAATAAGGAGGAACAAATGCAAAAAGCAACTATTCAATTAGGACCGTTAACTTGTCCATCATGTGTCAAAAAGATAGAGGGTGCAGTAAAATCTTTAGACGGCGTAGATAAAGAAAGTGTCAACGTAATGTTCAATTCCAGCAAAGTGAAATTTGATATGGATTCTGAGAAACTTCAAGTGATTGATGTTGAAAGAGCTATCAGTTCACTTGGATATGAAGTTAAAAAGTCACAAGTCAAATAAAATAAGTGGTTGATTTAGAATGGAAGTTCTAAGTCAGCCACTTTTTGAGTTAAATTATCATTGAATGGTTACCATTTGTTGCGTACTTTTTCTGCGAATCCGAGCAGATTTTCAAACTTCAAACTTTCACCAGAATCAAGAATGGCAGTTCCATTAAAGTAACCAAAAACCTGATGTTGGTCGCTCAGAAGTATTCCAAATGATGTATATGCCGATCGATCCAGAATTGGATTGAAAGTTGCCTCAAAACGTCCATCCGAAGAAGTGAACTGCCATGGGCTAAGATAATCAAGTGAACCGTCGTCTTTTTTAGGTATATTGAAAGTTACGTGCTCCAGTTTATGGGCGCCATCGAAAAATAACATATTTTCAGTTGCGGACGAAGTATCTCCAAACCCATACCCCAAGTTGAAACCAAATACTTTTCCATCAATAATTCCGTTTGCCGCACTCCAGTACCATGTGTTATCGTACGTCCAAACCCCTCTGCCCCAGTCTAAGATGCCAAAGGACTCCACTGGATCAAATACATAATGTTGATTTTTATAGTTTACAGAACCATTTGCGCGCATGCCAATTATTTTTTGATTGTAATAGAACTTTCGTGATTTTTTCTTGAATGGAGTTGTGATGACCATACTTTCGTCCATAGTAGGTGTCAATGTCACATCAATATAGAATGAGGACTGTTTGTGAAATTTTGGAATGTTTAGTCTAATGCGTCTCGCACCATTTTCATGTGTGAAATGGATCTCCAGTTTATCATCCTTATAATGAATATCCCCAGTTTCTGAACTGGAAGGCATACCGAGTTTTCCTAAAGTCATGAGTTTCATGGGACTTATAGTCTGTTCTTCACCGATGATGAAATCTAGAAAGCTTGCACTGATCAGTCCCATGTATCCGTTGTCTGCTATAGTAAGTGCCACTCCGAAATCTTTATTGTAAACCAAATAATAGTCCCACTCTTTAATGCGCAGTTTACCAGCTTTAATATCATGACGATCATAGGTTTTGATTAGTTCTGTAGCATAACCGGCTTGACTTAAACGGCCTTTCTTATCTAGCAATTTGCCCGGTTCAAGCTTAATTTGACTCATGTTTTTTCCCCCTCTGAAAAACAGTACTATTTCTTTGTATTTCTATTATAATATAAGAAAGAAGATAAACATAGTCATGATACTGAAAGGAGAACATGATGTTCAATACCAGAAGAAGTATTCGAAGATATAAGGATGAACAAATTGAAGACGAAAAGCTCAGTTCAATTTTAGCAAATACATTGTTTTCACCAACATCCAAGAACAGAAGACCATGGGAATTCATTGTAGTAAGGGACAAAGACAGTATTGACTTAATTTCAAAAGTGAGGGCAACGGGCAGCGCATTTTTAAAGGGAGCTCCTTGTGTGATACTGGTTATAGGCGACCCTACTACTTCAGAAGTTTGGATAGAAGATACTTCAATTGCCGCATATGCAATTCAACTTGCCGCTCATGAACAGGGTCTTGGAACCTGCTGGGTACAAATAAGGTTGAGAGAACATAGTGGAGATATTACGGCATCAGATTATCTGAAAGAAAAATTTGGTATTCCAGGTCATAAGGAAGTCGCATGTGCTATTGGGATTGGATATCCAGATGAAGAAAAAGCACCTCATGAATTGACAGAAGAACTGCTTTCAAAACTGCAATATGAAAAATATTAATTTGATATGATTTTAAATGGTTGCCGTGAATACAGAAAGTGATGGAGGAACTGCTATGGAAGCTACATATTTTCAATGGGATAAAGATTTTTTGACCGGACTCAATAAAATCGATGAACAACATCACGGATTGGTTGAGATCATAAATGATCTTCTGAAATTCAGTTTAAAAAGCGAGTTAATTGAAATTGACGAAATCAATGAAATACTAGATAGATTGACGAACTATGTGGTGGATCATTTTCAGACCGAGGATGAGTTGATGTTTGCATATAGAATTGATACACGTCATATTGAGTTGCATGAGAGACTCCATAGTGACTTTGTGAAAAATGTGAACAAGTACTTTTCCAATAAAGAAGAATTGAGATATCCAGAAATATTGAGTGAGGTGTCAGAATTCTTAGTTCGTTGGTTGGCGTATCATATTTTGAATACTGACAAGAGTATGGTCCGTCAAATAGAATACATTAAAAATGATGGCTTAACGGGAGTAGAGGCATATGAAAAAGATCAAAGCCACGTGGATACGACGACTGAACCGCTTTTGAAAGCTCTCAAAGCTCTATTTTTTTTAGTGTCTCAAAAAAACAAAGAACTTGAAATTCATAATCAGGAACTTGAAATCAGGGTCAAAGAGCGGACCATCGCACTTGAAGAGGCAAATCAAAAGTTACATGAACTATCGATGAATGATGTACTTACCGGTTTACCGAACCGTCGATACATTATGGGTGAAATTGATCGTTTGATCGATCATTACGAAAGGTATCAAGTCGTTTTTTCTGTACTTTTTATCGATCTGGACAAGTTTAAAGAGGTTAATGACACTCATGGACATGAAAAGGGAGACGAGGTACTAAAATGGATTTCTGGTTTCTTAAAGAAAAATGTACGAAAAACAGACATCACATGTAGACTGGGTGGAGATGAGTTTGTTGTAGTGAGCCCACATTCTAGTGGAGACGGTGCACTATTACTTGCAAAAAAATTGTGTGAAATGGTGCAATCGAAAGAATCGCAAAGTCAAATTACTTGCTGGAAACCGTCTATAAGTATTGGAGTTGCTGAAGTAGATGCCAATGCTAAGTCAGCTAGTGAATTGTTGATTAAGGCAGATTCAGCGATGTATGAAGTTAAAAAACGAGGGCGCGGCGGAGCTCATTTATTGTAATAAAAAAACAAATACAACCACTAAGATTTCAAATCATATAATTTGATTGATAATATTGGGAAGGTTGTATTTTTTTGTTTCAAATCATGAATTTGCAGCGATGATTCCACATCACTCTAGTGCAATCCTAACCAGTGAACGAGCAAACTTTGAAGATCCCACAAAATTGGGCTCTTTAATTTTTGGTTATAAGATATTTTAAATTCAAGGAAATCTTAAGGTAACTTTAAGTAAATTTACTGAAAAACGGTTGACTGGCAAACTAAATCGGTATATAATTACATCATATGGTTTGCCGGCAAACCAAAAAAGGAGATCATACTATGAAACTTTACAAAATAATGAAAAAGCCTCCGTTTTTTTTAAGTGCCTCACATTGGATGACAAAAGAAGATCACCCTGTAAAAAGCGGTCCAAATTCTAGGCAAGCGGTCATAATTCCATTACTTTTGATACAATATGGCAGTATGAAAGCAAAAGCAAAAACCATGACCAAACTTAAGAATCATTTTATTTCATCATTAAAGGAAATGGTGGTTAGTGCAAAAAGTCTCAAATACAATCCACATACAGGTAATCAGACTATGGATGAAATCACACTCAAAGATATGGAAAACTATGCACATGAACTTGGAATTTCTTCTATCGGCTATACCAAAGTCAATCCCAATTATATTTTTAAAGATTTTGAGATTCTATATGATAATGCCATAATGTTTACAATGGAAATGAAAAAAGAGGTGATTGCAACCAATCCAAGTTTGGAATCAAGTAAAGAAATCTTCAGAACATATGAATCTTTAGGAGTTGCTGTCAATAAAATTGCCGATTTTTTGAGGGATAGGGGATTCGATTGTCATCCTAGTCCAGCTATTGGTGGAGATATAAATACTGTACCGACTGCTCAGGATGCCAACCTTGGATACATTGGGAAAAATGGAATACTCATTACACCTGATTTTGGTCCATGTGTACGACTTGCTGCAATATTTATTGATGCAAATAATCTTCCATTTGCAGTTAAAAATGAACATACATGGATCAAAGAATTTTGTAAGACCTGTAACAGATGTGTGAAGTCTTGTCCCTCAGGGGCAATTTACAAGGAACCGAAAGTACTAGACGATGGGACTCATGTTTATATTGATCTTCATAAATGTGCACCACCATTCTCAGAAGGGTGTTCGAAATGTATCAGCAATTGTGTTTTTACAGGTGGGAACTATAATAAAATAAAAAATATCATTTTTTAGGTGAATAATGAAATTTCAAAAGCTATAATAGATAGTATAATATCATCATAAATGAAGGGATGAAAAAATGGAAGCTAATGATTTTGGCAAATTAATTAGAGGAATCACTTCGAATGTCAATTTGTACATTGGTTCTGAAATTGAGCAGTATGGGATCAAACAAGGACAATTTGAGTACTTTTTATTAATTTACAGTTCGCCAGGTATCAATCAAATTGAAATTGGAAAACTTAAGAATGTTGGAAAAGCAAGTGTGACTAAAGCTCTCAAAATTCTTGAGGAAGATGGATTCATCAAAAGAGAGGCCGATGAAAAGGATCGTCGAAACACGCTGTGTTTTATTACTGAAAAAGGTGAGGCTATAGTGGACGATCTGCTGCACGTAAAAGTTAATGCAGAGCATAATCTCTTCGAAGGCTTTTCCGAAGAGGATAAAAAAGTATTGTTTGGATATTTACTGAAGTTATATAAGAATACTGAAAAATTAAATTTAGAATCTTAAGTTAAGTGACAGCAAAATATATTATGGAGTTGAATCCACATCTATCAAGAGGTGTGGATTTTTAGTACTGAGATTTTTTAAATGGAACGGAGGAGAGATGACACAAGAACAGAGACAAATGGTAGAAGAGCAATTTGCACTGGATTATAATTGTTCTGTAAAAGACTTTCAAAGCACTGAGACGTTGGTAACCCGCCATAAAAGGCATCAGGAGGCACGAAAGTTCAATGATGAAGACAGTTTAATGAATATGCTAACTTACAATGGTAAACTTATTATTACAGCAAATGAAGAAATTTTGCCATGGTGTGAAGAGGTATTAACAAAACGAATTTCTGCTGAGTGGTGCTTTGAATTTGATTCACTTATACGCATTAATAAGAAATTATTCGAGTTTGGATATAAAGTAGATCAAGTGCATATATTTTTTCTTCCAAAATATGATCAGCCTCTATCAGATATTAAAACTATAATTTTGGAGGTAAAAAATGAGCGCAAATAATATTGATAACAAAAATCCACTTGACCAAGGTCCATTTTATCATGG
>JAWSUW010000009.1:17427-35145 GCA_033549245.1 Bacillota bacterium
TGGCACTAAGGCAGAATTGCAACCAGGAGATATCTTGGAACCAGGATTCAACTCAAACTATGGTGAACAGAAAAGATCAAATTTCATTTACATGTCAGCAACCATGAACGCTGCCATATGGGGAGCGGAATTGGCACTAGGTGATGGACCAGAACGGATTTATGAAGTTGAGCCCACGGGAACTTTTGAAAATGATCCCAATCTAACTGACAAACGGTTTCCAGGAAATCCTACAAGATCTTATCGGACGAGGTATCCACTTAGAGTTTTGAGTGAAGTGCTGGAATGGGAAGGACATTCTCCTGAAGAACTGAAACAAATGAAAGATCATCTTGAGGAGCTAAAAAAACAGGGGATTGAAGCTATTAATGACTGATTGAGGAAGGTGCGATTTGCAGAAAATATTATTAGTAGAAGATGACAAAGCGCTTTCAAATGGCATTTCACTTGCGCTTAAAAATAGTGAACTTAATATATTCCAGTGTTATGATCTTAAAACAGCAAAGATGTATTTATCAAGGGATGTCTATGATTTGATTATACTCGACATCAATTTGCCTGATGGGAATGGACTTGAATTTTTGACTACACTTAAAAATGAAGGATCCATTCCTGTGATTATGCTTACCGCCAATGATTTGGAAACTGATATTGTAACTGGTCTTGAAATGGGTGCGGATGACTACATCACAAAACCTTTTAGTTTGGCAGTGCTTCGCGCAAGAGTAAACACACAATTAAGAAAGCAGACCTTCAAAACATTTCAACAAGATTGTTTCTTATTTGATTTTGAGAAAATGACTTTCTTAAAAAATAATTTGCATATTGAACTTAGCAAGACCGAACAAAGATTATTGAGAATACTTATAGAAAACAAAGGCATTACGTTGCCACGTAGTGTTCTGATTGATCGTATTTGGACAGACGGGTCAGAGTATGTTGATGAAAATGCACTATCCGTAACGGTTAAGCGATTGCGCGACAAACTGGAAGATCAACCATCAAAGCCAGATTACATAAAAAACGTTTATGGTATTGGTTACATCTGGGCGGTGAGATAAATGAATCTATTCAGTTTGAACAAAACTATTGATCGTTTAAATCAAATGGTTGATAATGCCATAGAAGGAAGACCAATTGAAAATGGTTTTGATGAATCCAAAATTTCATCCCTGGAAACCAAACTTTCCCATTTTCTTGCCATGAACAACACAACAAAAGTTCAGCTTGCAGAGGAAAAATTAAAAGTTCATGAGTTGGTGTCTGATATTTCCCACCAAACGAAAACGCCACTTGCCAATATTTTATTGCATTCCATGTTGCTATCAGAAAGTGATTTATCTGAGCATGACCGGTTGTGCGTCAATGCACTTTCTGAACAAGTGAATAAGTTAAATTTTTTGATCTCTGCACTTGTAAAAGGATCGCGATTGGAAACTGGAATCATTTCAGTTTCAGCAAAACAAGGGGGTATTAGTCAGCTTCTGCAAGATGTTTTATGCCAAGCTGAACCGACAGCAAAAGTAAAGAATGTTATGATTTCAATTGAAACAACCGACATAAATGCAAGTTTTGATCCAAAATGGACTACCGAAGCACTTTTCAATATTGTGGATAATGCCATTAAGTACACACCAAAGGGAGGTACCGTAAAGATTTCAGCAACAGCATATCAGATGTTCTGTCGAATAGACGTTGAGGATAGTGGAATTGGGATTGATGAAGAGGATATGCCAAAGATATTTACACGTTTTTATCGGTCACCTCGTGTTAGAGACCATGATGGAGTAGGGATTGGGCTTTACTTATCGAGACAAATCATCTCCGGCCAGGGGGGGTATATCAAAGTACAGTCAAAGATTGGAAAAGGTTCAACTTTTTCTTTGTTTTTACCTATAAACGATTGAAATCTTTCAAAAGTGAAAGTATTCATCATGGCTTTGAAAGCACCTTGAAAGATTGATGCATTATAATCTGTTTATGGAGGTTAACGATATGACTATACTTGAAACAAAAGATTTAAGAAAAACCTATGGTAAAGATGAAGCAATCGTTCATGCACTGGATGGTGTAAGTATGAAAGTGGAAAAGGGTGAGTTCATTTCCATTGTCGGGACTTCAGGGAGTGGAAAATCAACACTTCTACATATGTTTGGTGGACTTGATCGTCCAACAAGTGGCAACGTAATTGTTGATGGAAAAGATATTTTTGAAATGAAGGATGAAGAACTTGTTATTTTTCGTCGCCGTAAAGTAGGATTTGTATTTCAAAACTACAACCTCATTCCCACACTAAATGTTTATGAGAATATTGTTTTACCAATCGGTTTAGATGGTAATACACCGGATCATGAATACATTGATCAAATCATTCATACGCTGGGACTTGAAAGCAAACTCAACAATTTACCCAATAATTTATCTGGTGGGCAACAACAGCGCGTTGCTATTGCAAGAGCATTAGCATCAAAACCAGTCATAGTTCTTGCAGATGAACCCACAGGAAATCTAGATAGTAAAACCAGTCAAGATGTGCTGGGGTTACTAAAAGTGACAAGTGAAAAATTTAAGCAAACGGTTGTAATGATCACACATAATGAAGAAATTGCACAACTTGCAGATCGAGTGGTCCATATTGAGGACGGTCGTATTGTAGGCGGTGGAAACAATGTTTAATGTCAACAATAAAAAAACAATCCTGAAACTTTCAAAAACATCATTTAAGTCAAGTCGGATGAGAAATTTCTTTGCAATCATAGCCATTATTTTGACGACAGTTTTATTTACATCTTTTATCACTATAGGTGGCAGCTTGATATCTTCCATAGAAGAAGGCGTCATGCGGCAGGTGGGTGGTAGCTATCATGCTGGCTTGAAGCGACTGTCTGAGGACCAATATAATCAAATAAAATTGCATGAAAACATTGAAGATATTTCATATTCTGTGATTTTAGGGATAGGAGAAAACAAGAATCTTGAAAAAAGACAGACGGAAATTCGTTATACCAATGATTCGAACAATGCACTCGGTATGTTTTCAATGCCAACCACGGGTAGACTACCTGAAAAGGATAATGAAATTGCAACTGACACATTAGTCCTCGAACTACTAGGGATTCCACTCGAGCTTGGTCAAAATGTTACACTTGAGTACAGTGTTGGAGGTGAGAAAAGAATCAACACTTTTGAATTGGTGGGTTTTTGGGTGGGAGATCCAATCATACCTGCCAGTCAAGTCTGGTTGAATCGAAGTTATGTAGAATCTGAATTATCGAGTTTTGTGGGTGAGTATCCAAATGATGCGATTGGCACAATCAATGCCAATGTGAATTTTTCAAACGATTATAATATTGAGGAAAAAATTGTTAAAGTGATTATCGAGAGTGGCTATTCTTTGGATGAAATCGATTATGGCATCAATTGGGCTTATATCGATAGCAATCAGTCCATCAACATATTTCCGATTTTGGGGTTTGTATTTATGATTGCCCTTTCTGGATATCTTATGATTTCTAATGTATTTTATATAAGTGTTGCAAAAGATGTGAATTTTTTCGGATTGCTCAAAACCATAGGTACTACTCCTAGTCAGATTAGACGAATTATTCGTTTTCAGGCGATTAGATTGTGCGTTGTGGGTATTCCAATAGGCGTGATCATAGGAACATTTGTAGGAGCCTTTCTCGTTCCGAAGGTGTTTTCAGTCATTAGCGTGGATGTTGTAAACGTTGAAATCCATCCTATTATTTTTATTATTTCATCAATATTTTCAATAGCAACAGTTTTGATAAGCATAGTCAAACCATCAAGAATTGCAGCTCACATCAGCCCTATTGAAGCACTGAGAAGTAGTGACAATATACAGCGCAACAACAAAAAAAATACCCGTCCATTCAGTTTGATGAGAATGGCAATTGAAAATATTTTAAGAAACAAAAAGAAAACCTTGCTGGTAACCATATCTCTTTCATTGGGACTCATTATACTCAATACGACATTTTCATTAGCGAACAGCTTCGATATGGACAAGTTCCTCAGTTCAATGATTGACAGTGATTTTGTAGTGGGACATGATTCAAACTTTAATTCCAACTCTTTCTATACTGATCAGAAAACACTTGATCGAGATTTTTTCGATTCATTATTTGAACAACAGGGTATTGAAACGGTTTCCAAAATTCATTTTGCTGAGCCATATGGAACAGTAGATCCAAGTCTCTCAAGTGTTATCACAGAGGCAAATGAAAAATTAGGTTTCACAGAGGATAGACTTCAGGCGATGAAGGACCAACTGAATAGTAATAAACATCCACTTCATATCTATGGACTGGATGATGGGTCATTATCCAGACTGAGTATATTACAAGGGGAACTGGATATGGAAAAACTGAAAACTGGACAATATGTCATTGCTGAACCATTTGATTCCGAAAAAAACATTCTATATTATAACATAGGAGACAAAGTATGGTTGCCAAATGCTGAGGGAGTCGAAGAAGAGTATGAAGTACTTGCGATAGCAGATATACCATATAATATCAGCATCAAACATTGGCATTCAATTACACCTGCTTTTTATTTGCCAAGTGAAGTTTTTTTGTCACAAATCGAGAACAAGACACCTATGCTAATCACAATTGATGTAAATGAACAGTCAATTCAAAGAATGGAAGCTTTTCTCGAAAGCTACTCCAAGACTATTGACCTCAATATGTCCTATCAATCTAAAGCAAGCATTTCAGCAGAGTATGAAAATACACAAAGAACGTATCAAACAGTAGGAGTTTCTCTGAGCATATTGATTGCTTTGGTTGGAATCATGAATTTTATCAACACAATAATCACTTCGATTCACGCTCGAAAACTCGAACTTGCAATGATGCAAAGTATTGGTATGACCACCAGACAAACGAGAATAATGTTGATGCTTGAAGGATTGATTATCATTGGCTTTGCACTTTTAGTGACACTCACAATCGGAAGTATTATAAGTTTCAGTGGACTAAAGTCAATTGTTTCTCAATCTTCTGTCATGAGTTTTTATTTTACAGTGACGCCTTCGTTGATCTGCACTCCAGTACTACTATTAATTTCGGTACTGGTCTCACATATGAGTCAAGAATCAATCAGCAAAGACAGCATCGTGGAGCGGCTACGTGCAATCGCATAAGTCATTTTTGTTTAGAACGCCTGAAATGTGTTATAATATATATGGATGATAATTATTATCAATTAATCAAACGTATAGGAGATTTAAGGTGAAGTTATGAAAATTACTAAAATGTCTGAAGGTATAACACAGCTGTCTGTGAACATAGACGATATTCTCTTTGAAGGGTTATGGGAAATGCCAAATGGTGTAACGCTGAACTCATATGTGGTGCAAGGTGAAAAAATTGCACTTATAGACGGTGTATGCGGTTGGGACGGTGTTCCAGAATCGTTATTTGATTTGTTGGATCAACTGAACATTGATCTTAAGTCAATACAGTACTTGATCCTCAACCATTTGGAGCCGGATCATGCAGGCTGGATAGAGGATCTCAGAAAAATCCATGAAGATTTTGAAATCATATGCACGGATAAAGGAGCGGATTTGTTTCAAGCGTTTTTCGGTCCTGGAATGAATATCCGTGTTGTAAAAGACGGAGATTCAGTGGATCTTGGTAATGGCAAAGTCCTTACATTTACGACTATACCTCATGTGCATTGGCCAGATGCCATGGTGACGCTTGAGCAATCATCAGGGACACTTTTTTCTTGTGATGCATTCGGTACATTTGGTACCTTTGAGAAATCCAGTTTTGACGATGACTATTCCGATGAGGAAATGGTGGTTTATGAGCGCGATACCATTCGTTATTATTCCAATATCATTGCTGCATTCTCACCTTTTGTATTGAAAGCGGCTGAAAAATTGAAGGGTCTTTCAATAAAAACCATTGCCCCAGGGCATGGCCTGATTTGGCGAAGTCGCGTGAGTAAAATCATTCAGGATTATGTGGATTATGCCATCTATCAAAAGGGTGATGCCAGAAAAGAAGTCACTTTGATTTGGGGAAGTATGTACGGTATGACTGGCAAAGCTGCCGATGCTGTCATTGAAGAACTGAAGGCATCTGGTGTCAAATATCATGTACATCAAGTTCCTGAAACATCATGGGGTGAAATTCTGACATCGGTTTGGACATCTTCAGCAGTGATTCTTGGGATGCCCACCTATGAGTACAAAATGTTCCCACCTATGGCGTCGATTCTAGAGGAGCTAGGAAAGAAAAAAGTGCATGGAAGAAAAGCATTTCGATTTGGATCTTATGGCTGGTCGGGTGGAGCTCAAAAAGAACTCGATGAGATTTCTCAGCGATTTAGGTGGGGATGGTCATTCGTTGATCCGCATGAGTTTAAAGGCAATGCTTCACCGGAGGATTTGAGAATCATTCGTGAAAGAGTAAGTCAATTGATAGAAATGATCTAATTAAACCTAGAAAAAGCATCCAAACCTGGATGCTTTTGTTGTTTATGCGAGTGCTTTTCTTTTTCGACTCATTTGATTCAACAAGTATACGCTATACATGAATGCTATGCTTGCCCCAATAACAGGTATGAATATCACAGATATTTTACCCAACAAGAGTCCTGATGTGATGAGTGCCACAGGGAGTACGACTTTAACAAGGCTCATAATCAAACTGAGGACTCTGCCTAAAAGTTTCTTTGGAACCTCATTCTGGAGTATAGTCATGATTGGTACGTCCACGTAAGCAATTGCAACACCCATCAAAATATTGATGATCGAGTAATAAAGCAGATTACTGAATTGGCTCATATTCAGCAAAATCGGAAGTCCGATTAATGCCGCTAAAATTGCAATGAATGCATTCATAGAGATCAAAAGCTTTCTGAATTCCACTTTTTTCATGACCATTTCTACAGTTAGTGTCCCAAGAATGAGTCCGACAGGGAACAGCCATTAATGATTCCGAAACTGCTGGATGGCATTTTCAGCATTTGATTGATAATATATGGAGCAGGTACATTTACCGAAAAACCAAGTAGAAAATTAAGGGATACGAATACGAAAAAGAGTTCCAAAATGGATTTGTTTCTTGAGAAGAATTGCCAACCTTCTTTTAAATCATTTGCAAATCCTGTTGTTTTTACATCTGTTGCATCTGTTTCCTCGGCATCATCAGAATTAAAATTGTAATCAATAAACCATTCAGTGATGGCGGAAAATACAAACGAGAATGCATTAAATAAGATAAACAAACGGATATCTACAAGTGCGAAAACGATACCACCAACGACTGGTCCGAGAATAGCTGCAGATGAATCGATGAGTTTGCTGAGTGAGTTGAGTTTAATCAGTTTTTCCGAAGTGACGAGTGAAGGTTTTGCAGCTTCCATTCCTATACCGAAGAAAGTCGTAAAAACATTGAGTAGTACAGTGCTGGCATAAATGATTGGTAGACTCAGTGTCACATTGATAGAGTACAAATATAGTAATGTGAACAGTAGTCCATTTGCCAGGTCCATGCCAACAACCAACCATTTTTTTGGAACTTTATCTGCAATTACACCTGCTATAGGGCTGATGATTACCATTGGAACCACACTGAGCATCAGAGTAGTTGCAAAGTTAAGTGCCGATCCGGTTATCTTAAGGACGTAAAGACTGATTGCAAAAGAATAGATGGATGATCCCAATATAGATACAGCTTTTCCTGAAGTAAACAAATTTATATTTCTGATTTCTTTTTTCATGGCTTGCCTCCTTGATCTAATATCAGTTTACAGCGTTGGGTCAAGGCAAGTTCAAGCTTTTTATTCATCAAATTTCTAACTATTTTAGTCAAAATAACAAAAACCATTGGGTTAACCCAATGGTTTAATCGTTTTTTTGCCACTATACAAATATGTTCTTACACTTTCACCTTCGACAAAATAATCTTCAAGCGGGCCGCCTTTTTCAACAGGTTCGGAAAGAAAGTCGTCTGTACACACATAATCTAATGCTTTTAAATGTGATTTGATCTGCTTGATTTTGAATCCATCTCTAAGAGCGAGTGGTATTTTTGACTTTGAAACAAAGTTTTCAAACAAAATATAGTAACCATGCAAAAGCACATTTCTTTTTAGCAATGGATCAACAAATTCAAGTAAAAATTCAGGATGATCAAATGCGAAGTTGCTACTACCGGATATATCGAGAAGCACATCAATAGTACCTTCTTTTAAAGGCATGCTGACAAAATCTGAACACAAAAAGATGATTTTGCATTTTGGATGGCTTCGTTCTACGATTCTTTTTAACCACATGGTTTTTACAGGATCGTGGTCTACAGCAATGTAAGTGCTGCTTTCCGGAAAGCGATCAAGCATATGCCTCATAAAATAACCATGCCCGCTGCCGAGTTCTAGTGCTACTACGCCATCTAAGGATTCGGATGAAACATGTCTTAAGGACCAACTCAGTCCAGCATGAAGTTTTTTAAGATAATCCATATGTGTGGTGTTGATATATTCATCAATATAGTGTTCGCTGTATTGACTTAGGTCGGTCGATTCAATACTATGATTCTCACCATTTGCCACATCGGGGGTATAGATTATACCATCAATTATTTGAAGCTTGTAATCACAGGGGCAAGTCAAAGTAGCATTGACCAATATGCCTTTTTGAATACTGCCTTCGGTGATCTCAAAGGGTTCGTGACAAACTGGACAGGCAAATAGGTCTAGGGAACTTAAGTGTACACCGATCGTCTCGATTTTGACGGTTTTGTCATGATCCAGTTTGACTTTCATTTCTTGCAACGCTCTATTCAAATTAAGTTTCATATCATTGAGTTTCTCGATTTCGTGATCGATCTGTTCATTTTTTTTCTCAAAAAAGGAAGTATATGTGATGCGTTGATCATATTCCGTCAGTTTTCCGATTCTACGATACAAGATGAGCTGCTGTATTTCATTTAAAGTGAATCCGATTTTTTTAAGTTCAGTAATCTCATGAAAATCATGAGAGCAGTTCTCGTCGAAGTCATACTGAGCATTTTCCTTTTCTGGAATGAGCAGTCCCAGAGACATATAATGCCTGATTGTATCGATACTGGTATTGTGTTTGGATGCAAATTGCCCTATTTTCATATGTTTCTCCAGTGTATCATCAGTTAATTGCCACCAATTAGATTATATGCCATTTTCGTAGTCATTACAATGGTGATAGAGGTCTTCGCTTACCGCTGAACCGCATGCTGAGTTCACCTTTTCCCTCAGTATAATCAGCGAGTTCAGCAGCGTATAGATTACTTGTTCTGGCTGGTACTTCGCCATAAAGAAAACCAAATTCTCCCTCAATTTCAGGTGTACTGACATTGCCTTTCATCTTGATCATATCAGCTATGACCCTTCCAACAGCATAAACCGGTACACTGACTTCATAATCGAGTATAGGTTCGAGTAAAGTAGTTTCAGCACTTTTGAGTGCCATAATAACAACTTGCTCAGCTGTTTTTCTGTAATCCGAAGGGGTACTATCCACACTGTTGAACTCCGAGTATACAAAACTTACTTCAAGATCTGTGACCACATTGCCCTGGGGTCCGGACTTTAGTCCGAAAGCCACTCCTTCTTCGACAGCATTTTGGAACGGCTTTTTAAGGTCTCCAAAAGATACATTTGTGATGTATCTGACACCACTGCCAATAGGCAGTGGCTTTATTTTCAGCCCGACTGTAGCGGGTAGGTAGTGGTCTTTGTACATTCGTAGTACGGCCTCTGCTTCGTTACTTGGCGTCTCAAGATAAATGATATCAGGCTTTTTGATGACTGTATCAATATCAAATCGATACTTTAGTGTGGCTTCAAGAATTTCTTTTTGGACGAGGCCAAACAATGTGACAACAATTTCTTCAGTTTCCGGATGGATTGAAAATCCAAGGAAAGGATCCTCATCAGTTAATATGGTCAGTGCATTTAGGACTTCTTTTCTGATTGCGAGATCCGGTGCTTCTACGGTTGCCTTCAAAGTTGGGGTGGAAATGCTGAACTCATCTCTGATCACAGACGGTGAACCGATTATGTCTTCGATGTTGAGCTGGTCGCTGTAAATGATGGCGATATCGCCTTCACTGACGACTTCTACCGGAACAGGCTTTGCCCCTTTCAACAAGGACAGGTTTAAAATCTTTACTTGTCTATCGGTGCCACTAAGTGGATAGGTTTCTCTAAGTTTGATTTCGCCACCGAATAGCCTTGTAAAACAGCGTCTGAAACCTTTTTCATCCCGATCGACCTTATAGACTCGTGCATAGAGTTCATTGCTGAGCGACATTTCAAACCATGAAGAAATCGCGTCGAGTAGAGGATCCATTCCAATACCGTGAAGTGCGATGCCATGGAGAATCGGAAACGCCTTGGCCTTTCTTACTAGTGCTAGAAGATGATCGTCGAATTCTGTGCGTAAATTCTCCGGTGGTTCTTCAAGATATTTTTCCATGAATGCATCGGATTGCATGGATAGTTTTTCATAATTATACTGGGTCAATGCCTCATCGGTGATAAAGCTTTTTATGATGACCTCACGAGTTCCGGTATCTTCAAGTGTTTCAAGTGGAAAGTAATCCTTGGTCAGATATTTTTCTATGTCCGAATAGACTTTAGACAAATTGACGCCCATTCGATCTACTTTGTTGATGAAAAGTATGACAGGGATGTTCATTCGTTTTAGCGCATTAAACAGGACCTTCGTCTGTGGCTGCACACCCTCGCGGGCTGAAATAGCAAGTACGACTCCATCAAGTACCGATAATGAACGCTCGACCTCAGCTATGAAATCCATGTGACCTGGTGTGTCGAGTAGATTGATTGTGGTGCCTTTCCAGTTCAGTGAAACGGTTGATGTTTTAATGGTGATGCCTCGTTCTTTTTCAAGTTCCATAGCATCTGTAACTGTGTTGCCGGTGTCAACGCGACCAATACTTTTGATGATGCCCGCTTTGTACAGAAATTGCTCTGTAATTGTCGTTTTGCCTGCATCTACATGGGCAACTATACCAACACTTAATTTTTTCTTATTATGATCCATAAATGTAATTTTCTCCTTGTTTTAAACACAAAAAACCATGATCGTTTATGACCATGGTTTGTGCGCAAAAATAAGACCAATTACATCTTGGTTTTAAAGGCAAAGTCCGTGGGTCATAAACATATTGACCACTATAGAATTTGTTTTTGAAAGATTTCTATTTAGCATGTTCATGACCTCCTTTTTTTATTATAAGATAATTCTAAACTTAAATTCTTTATCTTGCAATAGGTAATATAGGTTTGTAATACAAGTGAAATAATTTTGCAATTTGCAGAAATTTCTGACAATCAAATATGTTATACTGAAACTAATACATATTGTTCCATATGAGACTGATATGGGAGTGAAAGGAGTTTGAGGATGGTAGGCAGTGCTGAGGTGGTAACAAGAATATCTGTTGATCAGAAAGAGATGAGATCAGCCTTTTTAGGAGGGTTTGCCGGCCAATTGGTTTCAGGTATCATATGGTTGATTTCAGCAGGAATAAGTGTTGCGGTCACACCAAATCTTGGGATGGCAGTCTTGTTCTTTGGATGTATGGGCATCTTTCCGTTGACACAATTGATGCTCAAATTAATTGGAAGAAGTGCAAAAGTAAATAAGGAAAATGGACTTTGGGCTCTCGGATCCCAGATTGCCTTCACTGTACCTCTTAATTTTCTGCTTGTTGGAGCGATTATTCTATTTAAGCCAGAGTGGTTTTATCCTGCGGCAATGATTATTGTTGGAACTCATTACTTACCATTTATTACACTATATGGTATGCGCATGTTTGCTGTACTTTCAGCGTTATTGATTGTAGGTGGTATTTATTTTGCACTTTACGGTCCCCAAATGTTTAGTCTAGGAGGATGGTTTACAGGTATTGCTTTGATTGTATTCGCAATAATTGGAAGGACTATTGTTCTAAATGAAGAAAAAAATGGCATGTCACAAGTTGGGGGACATTAATAAGTGTTTATATCAATTTTATTTGGTCTGATAGGTGGTTTGGGCTTATTCCTCTTTGGGATGAACATGATGGCCTCCGGCATGCAAAAAGCTGCTGGAAATAAATTAAGACGTATATTGGAACTGTTGACTTCCAATCCTTATATGGCTACTCTTACAGGGATTCTAGTGACAATCGTTGTACAAAGCAGCAGCACCACTTCTGTAATGGTTGTGGGTTTTACAAACTCAGGACTAATGGGACTTTCTCAAGCTCTCGGCACAATGCTTGGTGCAAGCATTGGAACCACAATTACCGCCCAGTTGATTTCCTTTGATTTTTCATTGATTGTGTATCCACTTATTGGAGTGGGTGTAGGACTACATCTATTTGGCAAGAAACGTCTATATAAGTCTATAGGGCAAAGTATACTTGGTTTTACGATTTTATTTGTTGGCCTGGAAATTATGTCTGAAGCAATGCATCCACTAAGAGACTATGAATTTTTTCATAATTTGATGATATCAGTGAGTAGTGCACCTATTTTAGGAGTATTGATCGGTACTATTTTTACAGCTCTAATACAAAGCAGTAGTGCTACCTCAGGTGTAGTGATTGCTATGACTCTACAAGGCACAATTAATGCCCCTGCTGCGATTGCATTAATGCTCGGAGCAAATATAGGAACGACTATAACTGCTGCACTAGCAAGCATTGGAACCAATATTACAGCAAGACGGTCCGTGCTCGCCATTTTTCTGGTGAAAGTTCTCGGAACGATTGTTGTACTGATTCTATTCCGTCCTTTTTTGGATTTTGTTTCATTGACATCGAATTCCGCAACACGTGTTGTTGCCAATGCGCATACTATTTTCAATGTTGCAAATGTGCTCCTTTTCATACCACTTATGAAACCTGTGCTTAATTTCGTGGTTAAAGTCATACCTGGTGAAGACCTCATTATAGAAACCGGTCCAAGGCATCTTAATGACCGTATTCTAAGTTCTCCTGTTGCTGCTCTTGAAGCGGCAAGACAAGAGGTCCTACACATGTCCAACATATCCAGAGAACTAGTGGATCAATCCATTCGTATTTTTCTATATGAAGAAAAGCATTTGATTGAAGGGTGTATAAAGAAAGAAGAGTTGATTGACAGTCTTGAAAAAGAGATTGTGATTTTTTTGAATAAATTAGCGCAAAGCTCTCTAAGTAAGAATCAGACAGAAGCAATATATGCACTGATGCATATCAGCAGTGACGTGGAGCGCATCGGTGACCATGGAATCAACATCATAAGGATGGCTGAAATCAAAATGGAAGAGCAACTTAAGTTTTCTGAAGTGGCCATCGAGGAATTGGTTCATTTCCATAGTATGGTGGATCAAATGCTTGAAAGTGCGATAGAGGCATTCGTCAAAGACGACGTTAAACTTGCAAGTCAAGTGATTCTAAAGGACGATGAGGTCGACGCTATAGAAAGAAACTTGAGGAAAAGTCATATTGAAAGGCTCAAACAGGGAGTTTGTTTGCCTCATTCAGGGATACTGTTTTTAGATGTAATCAGCAACCTGGAAAGAGTTGGAGATCATTCAACGAATTTAGCGGAAGTTGTGACAGGTGAGTTTTAAAAGGAGGTCGTATGATTTACAGAAACGCGATAGTAGAGGATATTCCGGCAATACTTGAATTGCAAAAAAAGTATCATGTTTTGACAATTTCTGAAGAAGATAAACCTGACGGTTTTGTTACTACACTATTTTCAAAGGAGCAGTTCAAGGAACTAATTGAAGAAGAAAATGGCATAACGATCGCTTGTGATGGAGATGATCTAGTTGCCTATGCCATGGCGGCATCTTGGACATTCTGGTCCAAATGGCCACTATTTCAACATATGATCAAAGACCTGCCCAATCTGGAATACAAAGGCATCACATTATCTACTGAAAATTCATATCAGTATGGTCCGATTTGTATAGATACGGCTTATCGTAGCACAGAAGTGCTTCCAAACGTGTTCAAATATTCCGCTTTACAGATGAAAGAACGGTTCAAGGTACTTGTTACTTTCATCAATCATATCAACCCAAGATCATACAACGCACATGTGAGGAAACTTGGACTAGATGTCATACAGGATTTTGAATTTAATAATAATCATTATTATGAGCTGGCACTGGATTTGACGAATTATGGAGCGAGAATTGACTAAATCAATAATAAATTCTTATTTTAGAAAAAACTGCCGAATAATTTGAAGTTTTTTCTTTATAGAGAAAAAAAGTTGCGTCGTGGATTTTGATATGATATCCTTAATATAAAAAGAGGTGTATTTATGTTTGCGAGGACAGAATATATGCAACAACTAAAGATGTTTAGGGATCAAAATATTATTAAGGTAGTAACTGGTGTTAGACGCTGTGGTAAATCAACTCTATTTGAATTATATAGAGAATACTTGATCAGTACCGGAGTGAGCGACAGTCAGATTATTTTCATCAATTTGGAGGATTTAGAATTTGAAGCCCTTTTAGATTATAAAGAACTTTACAAATATGTGAAAGATTTACTAGTATCCAATAAAATGAATTACGTTTTTATTGATGAAGTCCAAAATTGTATCTCGTTTGAGAAGGTTGTTGACAGTCTATTCATTAGAGATAATGTGGATTTATATATTACCGGCTCCAATGCATATATGCTTTCAGGTGAATTGGCAACATTATTATCTGGAAGATATATTACAATAGAGATGCTGCCACTTTCATTTTATGAATATTGTTTAGCTACTTCAAATTCTAGTAAACCTGTTAATGAGAAATTTAATGACTATATGAACTTGGGATCTTTTCCATATGGTGCTTTATTAGATCAAAGTTCAACAATGGTAAGACCATATTTAGAGGGGATTTATAATACTATACTTATCAAGGATGTGGCTACTAGAGAAGGAATTACTGATGTAACTCTTTTGGAAAGCATCGTTAAAACAATGGCAAGTGGAATTGGAAGTCCAATATCGATCAAGAAGATATCAGATACAATTCAATCTGGCGGACGAAAAATATCGGTTAATACAGTAGATACATACGTTCGTACACTAACTGATAGTTATATATTTTATAAGGTGGATCGCTTTGACATTAAAGGAAGACAATATCTAAAAACACTTGGAAAGTACTATATCGTTGATACTGGAGTTCGGCAAATGCTTTTATCGCAAGAATCGCCGGATTTAGGGCATTTAATAGAAAATATCGTTTATTTGGAATTGAAAAGAAGAGGCTACAGAGTCAATATTGGAAAACTGGAACAGAAGGAAATTGATTTTGTTGTCTCAAGTCCAGATGGAATAGAGTATTATCAAGTATCTGCTTCTGTATTGGATGAAAAGACATTGAAGAGAGAACTCGAGCCACTAGCCAGTATAGCTGATCATCATCCAAAATACTTATTGACCTTGGATGTGATTGGTAAAGGCGTGAGTCACAATGGAATTCGACAAATCAATCTAGTGGATTGGTTAATTGATGGGAGGCTGTAATTATGAAAAAATTTATCATTGAAGATCAATTTTGGGAAGTGTTTCCGGAAGCAAAGATCGGTGTAATAGTTTGTCGTGGAATCGACAATGTTGTAAAAGACCCGGAACAATATAAAAATCTGCTTCAATCTTCAGAGGAATTGGCTTTGTCCCATTTCAAAACGGATGATTTCAGCAATAATGAAGTCATAAAGGTATGGAGAGAGGCTTTTCAAAAATTCAAGACCAAGAAAGGGGCAAGGTCCTCTATTGAGGCACTACTTAAGCGTGTCAACAAAGGAGATCACATTGGTACAATCAATCCACTGGTGGACATATACAATTCTATCTCACTTAAATATGCCTTACCTTGTGGTGGAGAAGATATAGATACCTTTATTGGTGATGTCAAACTAACAAAAGCTGTAGGTGATGAGCCTTTTATCACATTAGGTACGGATGAAAATGCACCGCCTTATGAAGGTGAAATAGTCTATAAAGATGACTATGGTGCAATTTGCAGATGTTGGAACTGGAGAGAATCTGTCAGAACAATGCTAACAGAAAACACTAAGAATGCATTTCTATGTATTGAACTTGTTGATGTTGAACGGTTTGAGGTCTTCCATTCAGCACTAAATGAGTTGGCGGAACTTGTCAATCATAACTTAGGAGGAACATTTAGTATCTCCGTACTTGATATTGAGCATAAGGAAATTGAAATATAATCAACAAAGCACAAAGTGTTAAGAAATTTTTCCGCGAGTGGGTTATGCTGATTACAGGAGGTATGAAATGTACTATAGCAGCGCATCGCTTGATTCATACCAATGAAAAAATCATTGATATTGCTTTCGAATATCAATTTTCATCCCAAGAATCCTTCACCAGATCCTTTAGAAATTACTTCGGAGTTTCACCGTCCAAGTACAGAAAGGGAAAACTAAGTAATAATCTTCTTACTCCTATTGATGTGAAACAGTTGATTGTAGTTCAAGGAGGATTTGAAGTGAAACCGATAATCAAAGAAATTGGCCCACTAAAAGTAGCGGGATTAATGTATGAAGGCACAAATCAAAATGGTGAAATCCCTATGCTTTGGAATAAGTTTAATCAAAGAGTTGGTGAAATCAGCACACAAACAAATATTGGCAACTATTATGGAATGTGTGAACCGCTTGTCGAAAATCTGAATGACATCGATCTTGATGCCGAAAATGAATTCAAGTATTTGGCTTGTGTTGAAGTCTCAGGAAGTGAGAATTTGCCGGATGGAATGGTTTACTGGGAAATACCACATGTAAAATATGCTGTGTTCACTCATGTTGGTGATCCAGAGATGATGGGTGAGACATATAAATCCATTTATTCACAGTGGCTTCCTGAAAGTGGCCTTGAAGTTGTTTATGCTCACGATTTCGAACTCTATAACAAAGACTTCAAACCTGGAGAGGCAAACTCAAAAATGTATATCTATGTCCCCATAAAATAAGATAAAGGCTAAACACAGCGAGAAAAGATGTGTTTAGCCTTTGATTTTTTTTAAAAAGCGGGTATAATAAGTTCATACTTTAGATTTACCGGAGGTGTTGGATGTATATTACTAGAAGTTTAGAAAACACGATAATTGAAATGAGTAGTGCTTTTCCTGTCATATTGGTTTCAGGTCCAAGACAAGTTGGTAAAACTACAATGTTGAGAAGGTTGGCAGAGAATAATCGAAAATATGTTACATTGGATAACCCGATTATAAGAAATCTTGCGATTAGTGATCCGGAGTTATTCATTCAAAGATATGCCCCTCCTGTATTGATAGATGAAATTCAATATGCACCTGAACTTTTACCATTTATAAAGATATATGTAGATGAATACAAAAATAAAGGTGACTTTTGGTTGACTGGTTCGCAAATGTTCCATTTAATGAAAAATGTAAGTGAAAGCCTAGCAGGTAGAGTGGGAGTTGTGAATATGCTAGGATTGTCATATTCGGAGATTATAAGTAGAATAAACCAACCCTTTTCTACAACTCTTGAGTCGTTGATGAGTCGTAAGTTAATAGCCGAGGATGTGTTATCAGTTTATGATCGCATTTTTAAAGGGTCTATGCCTTCTTTATACGAAACCCCTCAAGATGTTGAAAACTATTATGCTTCCTATGTAAATACTTATTTGCAA
>JAWSUW010000010.1:0-34583 GCA_033549245.1 Bacillota bacterium
CGTAATGAGATGGTTCTAATGCTTGAAAACCTATGCGTGCCAGTAAAATATCACCATCCGGAAGTTGGTGGTCCCGGTCAACAGGAAATTGAACTCGACTTTGACAATACCTTAGTCATGGGAGATCGAACCATGCTGGTCAAATATGTCGTTAAAAACGTTGCAGCATCACATGGCAAGACAGCGACATTCATGCCGAAACCGATATTTGGAGAAGCGGGAAATGGAATGCATGTCCATATACAACTCTTTGACGGTGAGACACCGCTTTTCTATGAAAAAGGTGGATATTCGGATATGAGTAAAATTGGGCTCTATGCCATCGGTGGTATTCTGAAACACTCGGCATCTCTTATGGCGTTCACAAATCCGAGTACAAATGCATTTAAAAGACTGGTACCAGGTTATGAAGCGCCTGTAAGTATATGCTTTGGTACTGCGAACAGAAGCTCGGTCATCAGAATTCCAGGCTATGCTACTGAGCCTTCTGAGAAAAGATTTGAGTTTAGACCATCTGATGCAACTGCAAACCCTTATCTTGCATTTTCAGCACTTGTAATGGCTGCAATTGATGGCATCATTGAAAAAATTGATCCTACTGATGAAGGTTTTGGACCATATGATATCAACGTCTTTGACTTGCCGGAGGACCAGAAGCACAAGATCAAAGGTTTACCTAAAAATCTATATGAAACCATAAGTGCTCTGGAGACGGATTCCGACTATCTGTTAAGAGGTGATGTTTTCACAAGGGAACTTCTTGATAACCAGATCAAATATCTCAGAAAGGAAGCTGCAGCCGAGAGTACCATGCCTTCACCAAGGGAGTTCATGGCATATTATGATTTGTAGATCCCACCTGAACAACCAAAAAAATCCGCATTTGACGTTGTAAAAGCCTAAAGATAATGAGATAATATGTTAACACCAAACTATTGATTATTTAAGGATGATGACTATATGCGAGATATGCAAATATTGGATCTGCTAAAAAAGTTGATAGCGGTTCGGAGTGACAATGGAACCGTTTTTGAGAAGAAATTTGAACAGACCATTCTGTCTATTATAAAGAATATGGATTACTTTGTACAAAATCCCAATCACTTCGGATCGGAATCGATTGAGGATGATTTGATGGGAAGGCGCATTGTTTGGGCATTCAAAGATAATTCCAGTGAAAAGACGGTTGTGCTTTTCGGCCATTATGATACAGTGGGTCTGGAAATGTATGAGAATTACGATTATGATGAGGATGAAGACTGGCTATACGGTAGGGGAAGCTGCGATATGAAAGCGGGGCTTGCAATACAACTTCGACTCATGGAGAAGATAGAGAGCACTGATTGTCCCAATTTGATTTTAATCAGTGTACCTGATGAAGAAGGTATGTCAGTAGGAATGCGTAGCGCCTCTATGCTTCTTAAGAGACTGAAGAAACAATTCAAACTGACCTATAATTTGGCGATACTTTCAGAACCTCAACAGAAAGATGATAATAGGGTCTTCAAAGTGCATACCGGTTCGGTCGGAAAAATGTTGCCATTCATAATGACCAAAGGATCACCATCGCATGCTGGAATCCCTTTTTCGGGGTTGAGTTCCGTGGGTCTGATGAATGAGATCATAAAAGCCATTGAATTCAATACTGAAATGGGAGATATTGTAGAGCGTAAGATGTCACCTCCTCCAATTTTTCTTGGTATCAAATCCATGAAAAACAATTACGATGTGACCATGCCTGAATTTACTGCATCATATTTTAATTGGCTTTTTTTGAAAGATGATTTAGATAAAAAGATGAATCAACTCAAAAGTCTTTGTGTATGGTCTGCAGAAGATGCTATCAACCAATACAATTATTCCTATAATGAATTCCTTAGAAAACAAGGATTGCCTAGTTATGAGTGTTGTCATCAAATTGATGTCGAAGTCCTGTTTTATGATGAACTTATGGAAGTCGCATCGGAACATGTGGACACGAAGGCGTTCATAGAGAGAATCACATCTGATCATACTGATTTATCCACTCAGGATTTGTCACTTTTGATCACAAAAGGATTGCTTGAAGCCATCAAAAGTCCAAAGCCCATGATTGTCATTGGACTCCTGGCACCTTATTATGCAGTGGTGGACAGCGGCGATCATTATGAATCCGTAACCAAAGGAATTCTTGAAAAAAGTGTCGATACCCTTCCTTTGGAACTCCAGAGAGAAGCATACTTCATGGGTATATCGGATATGAGTTTCATTAAGAGCACAAAAAATAAAAATCAAAGAATAAAGAAGCTGATGCCTGTTGATTTTAGGATTCATTTTGATGTGATTGATGAGCTGGGGATAGAAGTGATCAATATAGGACCTTGGGGAAAGGATCTTCACAAAATCACAGAACGCGTTTATATTCCTGATGTCGTGGAGACTGTTCCAGAAATTATTAGAGATCTGATTAGAAACTTATGATTAAATTAATAGGGGAAATTTCAAAACTAGATGGTTCAAAGTTTTGAAATTTCCCCTTTTATTGTGTATAACTTTTCTTTTCCCCACTGTAAAGGGTTTAAATTAACATGATTTCAACAAGTAAAACAGGTAATTGTGGATAAAACTGTGGATAGTGTGGGCAAACATCCGTTTGGTTATTGGGTTTTAGTTGTTACAATTGCTTCGAATGCGTCCACATCACTTTTTATTTGCTCAAGTGAAGCCTTCCAAAATGATTTCTGAGTCGGGTCGATACCGACGAGTTTACAGACATCATATATGTTCATTTTACCGGTTGCCTTGAGAAGTGCATCATATTCCGGTATGAATGAGTCGCCTTTTTCAAGGTAAATGGCATAAAGTCCACGTGCAAATAATAGCCCGAAAGCATAAGGGAAGTTATAGAAATTTCTGGATGCATAATAGTAGTGAGTTTTATTGAGCCACATATATGGATGTAGATATTCCGGGTCAAGACAATCGCCGTATGCTTTTTTTTGTGAGTCCAGCATCAGATTGTTCAGTTCGTTGACTGAAAGCGGGTGATCTTTTCTGGTTTCAAAAACCTCAGATTCAAAATAGAATCTTGAAAGAATATCCACGACAACACCGGTAGCTCCTTGTAGGCTGTTTTCAAGTATGGATAGAGCCAAATCTTCGTTTGCATCTTTTAAGACCGCATTCCTGACGATTGTTTCACAGAAAATTGAAGCGGTTTCGGCGAGTGGCATTGGGTAGGTTGTGTTAAGAATGCTTTCACCCATGATTCTATCACCATGGAAACCATGTCCAAGCTCGTGGGCAAGCGTCAGCACATTTTTGAGTTTTCCGGTGAAATTTGTAAGGATTCGGCTTTCTTTTATGCTTGGAATGTTTGAACAGAATGCTCCACCGACTTTACCTTCACGAGGCTCAAAATCAATCCAATCATTATCAAAGCTTTTGCGTGCAAAACTTGAGAGTTCTTCACTAAAATCTCCAAAGTATTTGATGATAAATGCCTTAGCTTCATCAATAGTGAATTCTTGGTCCAAATCCGAGACAGGGGCAAATAAATCGTAAAAAGGCATTGGACCTTGGTGACCGATGAGTTTAGCCTTTAGGAGCACGTAGCGCCTGAACTCGGGTAGATAATCTTCCATGGTTCCAATCATTGCACTTAGTATTTCGCGATTCATCCTTGAATTCCACAAAGTTTCGTCAAGTGGTGAATCAAATCCTCTGAGTTTGCTTACTGTGAGCACCTCTCCCTTGATTCCATTGAGTGCAGCTGCAGAGATCTCATCATGTTTTTTATAGGCAATCAGTTCGGATTCATATCCAAGACGTCTCATTTTGGGATCCTTTGAAAACGCAAGATTTCGAATTTTCATAATTGGCCAGTTTTCAATTTTGTTATCGATTACTACAGTACCAGTCAATTGAGAGGATACTTTGCTTTGTAGAGTTTCCCAAGCGCTGGATCCAGTCAACTTGAGTTTTGAAATCAAGACTTCCTCATTCAATGAAAGCATATGCTTAGTGGATGCAAGTGCTTCTTCAAGAAAGAATCGATGGGTGGCAATCAGCTCTGAACGACTACATAATTCATCCAAATCCACTTCTTTGAGAAGTGTTTTGAAAACAACCATCGGCTCAGTCAGTTCACTTTGCTTACTCTGAATCTTACTGACCAAAGAGGTTGCTTTTTCTGATCTGGAGTCCACGGTAAAACTTAAATGTCCAAAGGCTTGCAAACGTCTAAGTCTCGTGGTGTCCTCTATCAAATAATTCAAAAATATTTCTATTAGTTTGGTTCTATCAATGGATTTGTCACTTAGGTCCTCAATCCATTTCAAGTATTTTTCTTTTATCCGATCTATGGCACTCAAATCAGTTTGAAGTTCCGGGGAGTCAAATCCTTTATAGAGTGCATCGAGGTTCCATGTGTTTTTCATAACGCCTCCTCGGAGGTGAGTTTTATAAACAAATCAATATCTTTTTTTATGATGCTTAAAGAAGCGTCCCAGAAATCCACTGATTCAACATCAATTGACATTGTTTTGCAGACATCAATAATGGATAGTCTGCCTGACACGGCCAAAAGATTATCATAGTTTGCTTTGAAGTATTCAGGGTTTTCGAGGTACTTTGCATACAATCCTTTAGCAAACAAAAGTCCAAAAGCATAAGGGAAATTGTAGAAATTTCGCTCGGCCGAATAATAATGAGGCTTGATCAACCACATGTAAGGATGGAGGATATCCGCATCAAGATCCTCGCCATAAGCTCTCTTTTGTGCATCCATCATCAACTCATTCAGTTCCGCAACCGAGAGTGGATGATCAGATCTGTTTTCAAACAAATTGGTCTCAAAAGTATATCTCGAAAAAATATCACAGATGACTTGTGTGGCATCTTGCAAGCTGTTCTCAAGGATAGTGATCGATTCATCAACAGAAGCAATCTTAAGAGCGGCATTGTTGACAATTGTCTCACAGAATGTCGATGCTGTCTCGGCAAGTGGCATTGGATAATGAGTGTTCAATATATGCTCGTCATTCGTACAGATGGCATGATAGCCATGGCCGAGTTCATGGGCCATTGTAGTCACATCGCTCAAGTTTCCTGTGTAGTTGAGCATAACCCTGAATTGTCCAAGCGGGTGAAGTGAGGCACAAAATGCGCCACTGACTTTACCTTGTCTAGGCTCGACATCGATCCAGTGATTATCTAGAGCCATCTGTGCGACATCAGCGAGTTTGTCTGAGAAACTTCTGAAATTGTCTACAACGAATCGACTGCCCTCTTCAAATGAATATTGTTTGGAAAAAGAGCCCACTGGTGCGAATAAATCATAAAAAGGCAAACCACCTTTGTGTCCGAGTACTTCTGATTTCTTTTTCAGGTATTTTTGAAATTCGGGAAGTGAATTCTCAATTGCCTTCATCATGGCGTCGAGTGTACCTTTGGTCATCCTGGATTCGGTGAGAGTCATATGAAGGGGCGATTCGTAACCTCTCATTTTACTGGTGGTTATAACCTCGCCTTTGATGCTGTTTAGCGCCATTGCCACGGCTTCGGATATGTTTTTATATGCAGACAGTTCTGTCTCATAGGCCATTTTGCGTACTTCTGGTGAAGAATCATAGGCATAATTCCTTATAGTGGTTATAGGGAGTTCTTTTGTTTCACCATCTATTGTGATTGGAGCGGTCAACTTTGAAACCAGTTTGCTCTGAAGTGTATTCCACGATTTTGAACCGGTGATGCTGAGTTCAGACAGAAGCAATTCTTCAGGCTCTGAAAGCATATATCTTGATTTGTTTTTTTGTTCTCTGATTATAAAAGTGAGAGACTTTAGATACTCAGATTTTGAAATCAGAGCATCGATGTTTTGAATGGAGTTAAGATAAACAGTCAACCTGGTTTCTGCAGCAGTTGTTTTAGAAAGGAGTTGTTGAAGTTTGCTTCTCCATTGCAATGCTTTTTCATGGCTTGTATCTACTGAAAAAGTTAGACTGGAGTAACTGATCAGTTTGACTCCCGTTTGTTGGATTTTTTCTAAGGTTTTAAAATATTCTTCGAGAGAGTTATCTGATTGAATGGTCTCTGAAATTGAATCCAATGATTTAATCAGGTGTTCCAGTAGTTCATAATCGGCTCTATATTCCGCTGAGTCGAAGCTTTTATACAGTTCGTCCAAGGACCAGGTTTTGATCATTATTGCCTCCTAATTTCTTTAGATTATCGAAATGATTTTCAAGATTATTATAACATGAATATTCAAAATATTTATAAAAAAAATCCTGCACGGCTTCCGTTCCAGGATTTTTAAAACATCAATGCTTTTTTGTTCTTGTCTTTATACTGGTACATCCTGACATCTGCAATCCGTACTAAAACATCATAAACCATTGAATCATCAGGTGAAATTGCTGTACCATAACTAAAACTCATAGGAATTTTAATTCGTTGATGTTCAAGTTTTGCTGATTCAATCTTATCGACCAAACCCGTCATTTTCTCCTCAGCTTTTTGTGCATCGGTATTTCTAAAAAGAAGTGCGAATTCATCGCCTCCAATTCTGGCGAAAACATCGGACTCGCGTATGGACTCCTTGACAATTTTGGTGAACTCCATAAGGACCAAATCACCTACAGAATGTCCAAAGCGGTCATTGATGATTTTAAGATCGTTGAGGTCGCACATGACCAAAGCATAGGATTCCATATTCTCCAGTGCATAAGATCTATAGGCATTGAAAATTTTCTCGAAATAATTACGGTTGTAAATACCTGTCAAACTGTCGTATCGAGACATATTGAGGGTTTCGTCGACGAGTTTTTTATTTTTTAGAGCAATGGCGATTTGTGTGGAAAAGAAATGAATAAGCTGCCGGTCCACTTCATCAAATGCTCCGGAAACTTCACTGTCAATATTGAGTATACCAACGATTTTACCTTCGATGATAATTGGTGCAGACAGTGATTCTTTTGGATCTAGACCACCGGCTGCTCCAAGAGTCAGATTGGTTGAAGGATCAAGTGATTTAGAATCGTAAGCGGCGATATCCTTTATTATGATTGGCTGATCATACTGACCGCCAGCATTCATATATAAAAAGGTTTCTTCAAGTGTAAAACTGATTTTTTGAAGTTGATCCAGTGGATATCCTACGCAGGTTTTGAATTCATATCTTCCGGAAAGAGGATTGTGAATCAGAAAACTGCCTCTACTTGCTTTTTCGACCACATCGATGGCAGATTTCAGAATGAAATTGTAGTAATCTTCATTTTGATCCATATCCATGAACAAGTGACTGACTTTCAAAACCGTATCAAGCGTATGATTCTTAAAATCACTTATTCTTTTATATTTCCTAAGCTTATCAGCTTTCACGAAGGCAAAATAAGCGCTGATCCAAAGAATCACTGCTAAAAAAATGTACCCCATCAGCGAGTTTATGATGAAGATCTGGTTAAAGAGTATTGTACTTAGAATCGCAAATAAACTTGGAAACAAAAGGGTCAGATAAAACTTGTGATTTGACATGAGATTTCCTTTCAGGTTACAAAGTTATAATATATTGTGTGTTTTTTAAGGGTTTCTTAATAATTATGGTGTATAACTGAATTAACATATGAATAAATGATTGAATAGATATTTTATATTTAATTATACAATATTAAAGATACCAAAGAAAGTGTCCTGAATGGATTCTTTTGAATTATGTAAGGAGGCATTTTATGACCCTGGATATTGCAACTATCACTTGGGCAGTACTTATTGTAGTTTTCACGATTATCGAGGCTTTGACACTTGGACTCACTTCCATCTGGTTTGCAGTGGGCTCGCTGGCAGCACTTATTACTGCATCATTGGGTTTTGGGTTACCAGTACAAATTATAGTGTTTGTGATCGTGGCCGTCATTTTATTGGTATATACTAGACCAATAGCGAAAAAAGTGCTCAAAGTAGGTCACAATAAGACCAACATCGATGCATTGATTGGTCAGTATGGCTATGTGGTTAAAAGTATAGAGTCAAAATCCGTAGGACAAGTAAAACTTGGTGGGCAGATATGGACAGCCGAAGGCCCAGGACAAGAAACGTTCGAAGTGGATGAAAAAGTTGAAGTACTGGCAATTGAAGGTGTAAAGTTGATTGTCAGGAAAGTGGATAAATAATTATAATATAAATAGGAGGTTTTTATGGAATTCATTATTGTAGCAGTGCTCGCTATTTTAGCGTTGTTGTTGGTTGTGCTCAACATCAAAATCGTACCACAATCCAATGCGTACGTCGTTGAACGTCTTGGAGCATATCACACCACTTGGGAAACCGGATTACATCTCAAGATTCCGCTGTTCGATAGAATAGCCAAAAAAGTTACCTTGAAAGAATTGGTTGTCGATTTTCCACCTCAACCCGTAATCACCAAAGATAACGTTACTATGAAAATCGATACGGTAGTCTACTATCAAATCACCGACGCAAAACTCTATACTTATGGAGTTGCTCAACCGATAGTGGCCATCGAGAATCTTACAGCGACCACTCTCAGAAATATCATCGGTCAGCTGGAACTGGATGAGACGTTGACCTCCAGAGATTTGATCAACACCCAAATGAGAAGTATATTAGACGAAGCGACAGATCCATGGGGCATCAAAGTCAATCGTGTTGAAGTCAAAAACATACTTCCACCGAAAGACATTCAAGAAGCTATGGAAAAGCAAATGCGTGCTGAACGTGAGAGAAGAGAATCCATTCTTAGAGCTGAAGGTGAAAAAAGAGCAGCAATCTTGACGGCTGAAGGTCGTAAAGAAGCGGTGATCCTGGATGCGGAAGCGGACAAACGTTCTGCAATCTTAAGAGCTGAAGCGAAGAAAGAAGCGCAAATAAGAGAGGCTGAAGGTGAAGCGGAAGCTATCCTTAAAGTTCAACAAGCGACAGCTCATGGTCTTGAAATGATCAAGAAAGCTGATGCAAATCAAGCGGTCTTGACAATCAAAAGTTTTGAAGCACTCGTCAAAGTTGCAAATGGCAACGCGACCAAGATGATTATTCCATCAGATCTTGGAAGTGTGGCAAATTTGGTGGCTAGTATTTCTGAAGTTTCTGGATTCAGCAAAGAAAAAACTGAATAATTAAGATCTAAATGAGCCGAGGATTAATTCCTCGGCTTTTTGTTTTAATATAATCAATACTTAAATTAATATATTTAACTTAAAAGTTAGAAAACGGTTAGAATTATGTGTTTTGGATTGACATTATTTATACAGAAGCGTATTTTATAATTATAAACAATGTGAAAGGAGTCGCGGATGAGAAAAGAAGTCATCGGAAAGTGCCCTGTTTGTGATTCGAAATTGAAAGTCGTCAAATTGAACTGCGATCGATGCAATACGACCATTGAAGGCCATTTTGAATTAGATAAGTTCACTTATCTCAGTAAGGAACAAAAGCATTTTATTGAAATATTCATCAAGAACAGGGGCAATATAAAAGAGATAGAAAGAGATCTTGGAATATCGTATCCAACAGTCAGGAGAAGCCTGGACCAAGTAATTGAAGCACTCGGATACAGTGTGAAGGTTGAGAATGAAGATCCAAAAGTGGACAAGAAGGAAATCCTTGAAAAATTGAGCAAAGGTGAAATGAGCTCAGAAGAAGCCCTTAAGCTTCTTCGTGGTGAAGAATAGGAGGATCAGATGAAAGAAGAACAAATGAAGATCTTGAAAATGATTGAGGAGGGTGTAATCACTGCGGCTGATGGAATGAAATTGCTTGAAGCAATCAGTGATGAGCCAGAAGTTAATGAAAGTGCTAAAAATGAATCTGTGGAATGGGTACGAATAAAGGTTTCCGATCCCAAAAGAGTCAACAAAGATGTCAATATAAAGTTGCCAATGAGTCTGATTAAGATTGGAATGAAAATCGGTGAGAAATTCTCTGTGAATTTTGGAACAAATTTGGATCCAGGTGATTTTCAAAAGATTTTGGAAGCGATTAAAGAAGGTGGTGCAGGTGAGGTCATCAACATTGAAACTGATGATGGACAAATAGTAGAAATTTCACTTGTGTAGGAGGTGTCTAATGAGCAGTAAACTTGAGATATTAAAAATGATAGAAGCCGGCAAAATTTCAGTGGAGCAAGGTCTTGAACTGATTGAAGCTCTTGAACAGACAGAAAGGATAGAAGGCGATATTAGAGATGAGTCAGAAGTATATGAAAAGGAATCCGACCGCGTTGAACAATCGGTGATGATGAGTTTTGATGTTGCCCTAACCACTTGCAAAATCAACATTGAAAGATCAAATGTTGATGATGTCACCATTGAACTGTTTGACGACAAGACAAGAGAATTGGTTGCAAAACCAGAGTGGCTTCACTTTTATGAGGAAGCACATTATATATCCATCAAAGAGACGAGAGTAACGAATCTTACAGACATATTTGATTTCTTCAAGAGTGGTACAGGCGGCCTCAGTCCAATTTTCATCAATGTTAAAGTTCCACTTGAGTACGATGTGGATAGGGGAAAATTTTCAACTGTCTCTGGCAATATTTCCTTGATAGGTCTAAGAGCCATTGATCTTGAGGCAAAAAGCGTCAGTGGAAAAATTGTGGCGACTGACCTCAAGGCGAAAGTGATTCAACTGAAGTCCACATCTGGAAATGTCATTGCAGATCATGTAAAGGCAGCGCGTATTTATCTGAATTCCACATCTGGGAAAGTGAAGACATCTGGTGTTTACAATAAAGCGGAATGTAAGACCATTTCGGGCAATATAGAAATAGATGGCAGTGAAACTTTGGATGAGATCACACTCAATAGTGTATCAGGAAAAATTTCTGTTTATGTTCCCGAACCTGAGCTTTACAATCTTTTCTTTGATTCGGTTTCGGGATCAATTGATACGAGTGGATTTGCTGTTGTGGATAAAAACATCGCAGGCAAGAAACATATTTCGATTGATAATCGTTCAGATCACAAAACCATAAAAATAGGCACCATATCGGGAAAAATACTACTGGATAAGAAGTAAACAAAAGGCAGAACCATATGAAAGACTTGCTAAACAAAAGAAAAAAGGCGTTTGCAGTGTATGTTGCCGCCTGTTTGATTCCAGTCATTACTCAAATGATGAACAACTATGTTTTTGCCAGATTACTTGGAAGTGTGGAATCCCAAAACATGAGAGATTTTTATATAGCTATTTACATTGCTGCCAGTTTTGTGATTCTTTCTACATTGCTTTATATCCTATCTCGATTCTTGAGAATCCGTTTCATGAGGGACACAATACTCGATATCAGGCTACAGGCATTTGACAAAATACTAAGATACAATCTGGAAAGATTCGGTAAGAAATCCAAAGATGTATACGTCTCCAATTTGATCAATGATATCAATCTGTTTGAACAGAACTTCTTTTTCAAACTCATCAACATCATTTTCAGAGGAGGCGTATATGTTGTTTCCCTCGTGGTGCTTCTGATTCTTGATCCAAGATTCGCACTGGCTATATTTGCGGTATCTGTAGTCATTTTCTTGATTTCCAAACGTTTTGAAAAGAAAACCATAGAACTTCAAGATGATGTTTCCGGACGAAATGAAGCGTTCACTGTCAATGTTGCGAATACATTCAACGGACTCGAGATATTGAAGCTCAATAATATCGAAGAAACCTTTCTTGATAAGACACTGAAAATGATTGATCGAGTAGAAAGTAAAAAAATGCATTACGGTATTTTCGCAGAGGGACAAAGAAGTATTACTAGACTACTGGGAACAGGTATTTTTGTAGTCATATTGATTTATATGCTGGAACAATTGAATCAGGGACTATCAATCACAAGAATGACGTTCATGATCCAACTTGCAAATGGCTGTGTTTGGCCTCTTGAACAGGTCATGCCTATGATCAATGAACTCAAGGCTTCAGTTAAAATCTATGATAAGATTGCCGGTAACGATGTCGGTGAAAATACTGCGGTTGAAGGTCAATTGCCTTTCGTATTCAATGACTGTATTGAAATCAAGAATCTTTCTTTTCAGTTTGAGGATAGAAAGGTGTTGAGTGATATCAATCTGAAGATTGAAAAGGGTAAAAAGTATCTTCTAAAAGGTTCAAGTGGATCGGGAAAATCGACATTGATCAAGCTTTTGTCCAAAGTATACGATGATTATGAGGGAACAATTGAAATTGACGGTGTGAATTTAAAGGATATCAAAATCTCTGAGTTCAATGATAAAGTCTCGTTTATTTTTCAAGATGTCTTTTTATTTGAAGATACTTTATACAACAACATTGCATTATTCAAGCCTGATTATGAAGAGCATGTCAAAGAAGCTGTAAAAAAATCCGGTCTGAGTGATCTGGCGGAACGGAATCTGAATTTCATAAATATGGATTTGAGTGAAAACGGGAAAAATTTATCGGGTGGTCAGCGACAAAGGATTTCAATTGCTAGAGCCATAGCAAAAGATGTGGATGTGTTATTTGCGGACGAAGCCACATCCAGTCTCGATGCTGAACTGGGGAGAAAAATTGAGGAGACGCTGCTGACAATGGAGTGTACATTGATTGCAGTCTCTCATAGAACCTATGAGGAAGTATCTGAAATGTATGACTTTGTGCTTGAACTGAAAAATGGGCATTTGACGACTTATTCGGGATTTGAGTATTTTGAGGAGGTCGTGGCCTGATGAAAAAAGCATATTGGAAGGTATTGCCTTATCTTGCGGGCACAATTATTGTAGCAATTTTTGCTCTTTCCGTCGAAGGATTACTTTCAATCAAGATGATGAAAACTATAGATGCGGCGCTTGGTGGGAACCGAGAATTATTTTTGGATGAAGTGAAGTATCTATTGATGATTACTGTTTTGGTATTACCATTTCAGCTTTTGTTGGTTTTTTCTAAAGCTATGTACAAAAGGAAAGCCATCACCAATTTGAAGTGGTACTATATCAACGAGGTGTTTTATCAAGACATCAGTTCATTTCATTCAGAAAACGCCGCCAATCACATCTCGGCCATGACCAATGATGTCAATACAATTGAAAACAACTATGTTGAAGGTGTTTATGAAGTGGCATATGGAGTGGCATCTTTCCTTGTTGGGATTGCAGTCATCGCGTATGTCAACCCTATTATACTCGTCGTCGGTGCGGGATTTGGCGTTTTGAGTGCAATACTATCGAGTTTACTTGGAAAACCTGTACAGAAACATCATTCACAGCGGAGTATCCTGTTTGGCAATTATACTGTCTACATCAAAGAATTTTTAGGAGCATTTCAGATTATCAAGGCAAACAATCTGTCTTCTAAAGTAAAATCCGATTTTGAAGTGAAAAGTAAAGCCATTCAAGATAAAGGCTATGTGATTGATAAGATTTTCACTTTCATTAGCGCATTACAAAATCTAATGATGACTTTATTGATGTTCGGTATTGTGGGCTTCTCGGTTTATATGGCCTTAAAAGGCGAAATCACGTTTGGTGGAGTGATATTGGTAGTGAACAATATGGAAAAAACCATGTTCCCACTTTCACAAATTGGCGAGTGGATGCCCAAGATCATTTCGACTAAAGGGTTGTTTGAGAAACTTGATCAAGGATTGAAACGTGAGGAGCACAACGATGAGATTCTGGAAGTTGATGCTTTCAGAGAGTCATTCAGATTTGAATCTGTCGCTTTTGGATATGATGAAAAAAGCATATTCGAAGATGTTGATCTCGAATTCAAAAAAGGCGGCAAGTATCTTTTGGTTGGACCAAGTGGTGGGGGGAAATCTACCTTGCTTAGATTGTTCAGGAAATATGTGAAACCTAACGGTGGCAGGATGTTACTCGATGGAAATGACATTGCACACATCAAGAAAGCTTCTTTTTACAAATTGATCTCCAATGTTGAGCAACAAGTGTTCTTGTTTGAAGATACTCTTAAAAACAATATCGCCCTCCACAAAGAATGTACTGATGAAGCGCTTGAAAGAGCAATTCATCGCGCTGGTTTGGATGACTTTGTCCTTAATCACCCAGATGGTGTGAACAGAATGATTCTGGACAACGGCAAAAACATTTCTGGAGGAGAGAGAAGTAGAATTGCTATAGCGAGAGGTTTGCTGCAGGAAGCACAAATCATTTTTCTGGATGAGGCTTTCGCCAGTTTGGATGAAACTGTTGCAAAAGAAATTGAGATGACGTTACTAAGCCTTAAAGATATTACTATAATCAATGTAAGTCACGTTATTTTTGATGAAACCAAGAAAAAATATGATCAGATTTACAGGGTAGGGCATAGAAAAGTCCATGAAGTTTTAGCGTGATGACAAAAAAATTCCAGTTCACAGAATTGGGATTTTTTTGTGTCATGATTAACAAACATTTATGGTATAATAGTACTGCTCAATTGAAAATGATGAATAGGAAAGACAAATAGAAGGAGAGAAAAATGAAGATTTTTAAAGGGATCATGTTGCTTTTGGTTATGATGCTCATTGTGGTGGGGTGTCAAAAGGTGGAGAATCCACCTGAAGAAGTCACTCCTGATGATGACGAAGTACCTTTTGTCAGATCGGCATCAAAAGTTGTCGAGGATGAAAAGACAAAAAGCACGATTACATCTCAGGAAAGCTATCAGATTGGCACTTATATCACAATTAGTATATATGATGATGAGGAAGTTCCATCCGATGTCTTTGATGAGATATTTTATACTATCTACGATTTCGAAAAGATGATGTCTAAAAATATAGAGCAGACAAATGTCGATCAAATCAATGACAACGCTGGAGTCGGAGCTGTTGAAGTTCCGGAAGCACTGTATGATTTGATAGTTCTTTCCTTGCGTTATGGGGAAATGTCGAATGGGCTATTTGATGTGTCAATCGGACCAGTGGTCAACCTTTGGGGGATAGGGTCTGATGATGCGGCCATTCCTTCTGACGAGGATCTGAAGGCGGCTATGGAAAAAGTGGATTATAGAAAGATAGAACTTGATCCTGACAAAAAAACAGTTTATTTGCCTGAAGAAGGCATGGTAATGGACTTGGGTGCCGTTGCCAAAGGCTATATTGCAGATGAGATCAAGAAAGTCATACAAAATAATGGTTATGAAAGTGCCATTATCAATTTAGGAGGCAATGTATTGACTGTGGGTCTAAAACCAAATAGTGATCATTGGTCTGTAGGAGTTAGGGATCCCCAGTCTGAAATGGGTGGGCTTGTGGGCATCTTGAATCTACAAGACAACGCAATAGTCTCGTCAGGTGTCTATGAGAGATTCTTTATTGAAGATAACGTGAGATACCACCATTTGATCAATCCAATGACAGGTTACCCGGAGCAAAGCAATTTGCTGTCCATTTCAATCGTCACAGCTGCATCTGTGGATGGAGACGCACTTTCAACATCAGCTTTTTTGATGGGTTTTGAGAAGGGATATGGATTTATTGAATCCATTGAAGGCGTTGATGCTCTATTTATTCTCGACGATGGTTCAATCTATATGACTTCTGGAATAGAATCCAGATTTATGCTCACAAATAACAAATACGAAATCAAAACCAAATAATAAGACAATAAAAAGGAGCCTTCTCATCTGAGAAGGCTCCTAAATATTTTGTTTGGTTGTTGTTTGCAGTCTCTATCTAATAAATGATTATCTTAATTCAAGTGCCTCTTTAGCAAGTTCGGTGAATCCATCAACGCCGATTGATACGCCAGCTACTGCATCAGCAACGATCGCATCTACTTCTTGAGTGTTGAGTAAGAAGTTTTCAACTTCGATGGCTTGTTCATGCCATTCAGAAGAAGCTTTACCGTATGCTACCATGCCGTAATCTCCATCGATAGAAGCTGTTTTCTTGTCTTTGTCGCCATCTTTGCTGATACCGTTCCAGTTAGCTGCAACGATATTGCCGTTGATTACTGTGAAAGATACAGTATCTTTCCAACCTGAATCACTGAAATCAGCTTGCTCTGCATAGAAAGAACCATCTTTGTACATACCAGTTCCAACAGGACCAGTAGAGAGTGCTTGTTCAACTAATGCTTCAAAGTCATTAACTGAAATAGATACACCTGCGATAGTGTCGGTTTTGCCTTCAGTATCTGTATAGTTGATTCCAGCCAATGTTTGGTTTTCAATCAAGTATGATTCAACCAAAGCAGCTTGTTCGTGCCATTCTGATTGAGCTTTACCGTATGCTACCATTCCATAATCGCCATCGATTGAAGATGTTTTCTTGTCTTTTCCAGCTGAAATATGTGCTGCGTTCCAGTCTGCAGATGCAATTTTTCCATCTACAACTTCAAGTGTTAAAGCGCCTTTCCATCCTGACTCCTCTGAAAATGCGTCTTCTGTTGCGAAGTAGATGCCATCAGCATACTCTCCGTCAACCGCAGGCTCTTCTGTAGCAGGCTCTTCTGTAACTGGTGTTTCTTCAACAGGTGTTTCAACTACTGGTTCTTCTTTTTTTGCACATCCGATAAATAAGCTTCCCGTCAATACCAAAACGAGCATTAAGCTTAATAATTTCCTCATAAGCCACCTCCTAAGTGTTTTGCAAACAACCTACACCATATTATAACTAAAACCATTGATAAATTCAACAGAATTCCATAATGTTGACATTAAATTAACATAAAAAAACAAAAACGCTCATCAGCGTTTTTGTCAAATTCTATTCCTCTATGATCACAGCGGTACCATATGCCATGATTTCTGCTGCTCCCTGCATGACGGATGATGTCGTGTACCTCATGTTGATAATTGCATTGGCACCTAGACTTTCTGCTTCATCCACCATAAGTTTGGTGGCAATTTGCCTGGCTTCCTTCAGCATTTCACTGTATTCCTTCATTTCGCCACCTACTAGATGCCGAAAAGCCGAAGAGATATCTTTGCCAATGTGTTTCGCTCTAATCGTACTGCCCCTTACAAGGCCGATCGTCTTCAAAATCTTAACACCAGGGACATCGGGTGTAGTGACAAGCAACATAATGAACCTCCCAATTTGACTTAATATTTTTTATAGTCATCCCCTTCGTTCTTTGAATCCTTATAGCGATCAACAATCAGGGATATAATTAATATTATACCCGTAATCAATAATAGTACAGCAAAAATGTTTATAAGCACAGTCAATAGACCCAAAGCAGGCAAAAATATGGTTAAAAAGCTCATTAGAAACAGGGTAGCCAACAAACCTACAAAAACAATACTCGATAATTTAATCATATATAATCAATCCCTTCACATTTTAAGAAACATATGTATGAAGAATGTGGCTCTTCTCATTTTAACAATTTACCCGATAAAAACTCTTAAGAAATTATTAAATAATAATTAAATATCAAAATAAAATTTAAAGAGTTAAGTATTGACAACCGTTGTAAATGATTGTATAATTATTGACTTTTTATGGAATTGATGTTACAATTGTAATAGCGATTGAGAGGATGGTGGTGTATTTGGCGACGCGACAGACATTAGACACTATTAAAAGCAATGTGATGGAATGTTTAGGCAAAAAGGTCATCCTTAGAACCAATAAGGGTAAAAGAAAAGTCAAAGTTCGTGAAGGCACTATTGAAAATGTATTTCCGTGTATATTCACAGTGAGAATAGATCAGGGAACCGACGCAGAGAGAACGATGTCTTTTAGTTATTCGGATATTTTAACGGAAGCGGTCGAAGTGACAGTGATTGGTACCGCAGATGCAATACAAGTTTCTTAAAATAAGGTTAACCCTTATTTTTTTTTGCTCAAAAAGATGTTTATGAAATTATATTCATTTTAATTCAAACAATTCTGATTATTCAGAAATTAAACGAGTGTAATGTTGTGTGTTGTCAATTGGCACGGGAATCAATAACCATATAATACCATATTATTCAATGGATGAATATGCATTGAATTAATTGAAAACTCTGATAATTGCCAAAGCGTTGGATTATCTGGACTTGATTATAAAATAACAAAAGTGGTATACTGAATTAGAAGGTAATGCACATGAATATTTTGCCAATTTATACCAACTCCAAATAAGAAAGAGGTGTTATAATGAATGCCAAAGGGTTGCATGTCTATTCAGAAATCGGAAGATTGAAGAAAGTCCTTTTGCATAGACCTGGAGAAGAAATTGAAAATTTGACTCCGGATCTGATGAAAAGATTGCTCTTTGATGATATTCCGTATATGAAAGTGGCACGGGAAGAGCACGATGCCTTTGCCGATGTGTTCAGAAAAAATGGTGTTGAAGTTTTTTATCTTGAGGATTTGATGGCGGAAACCATTGCGGACCATGCTTTAAAAGAAGCTTTCATTGATGATTTTTTAAAAGAGTCTGGAATTAGGAAAGAAACTCGATTAAAGCAAGTCAAAGAGTATTATCTCGATTTTGACGACAACCGTAAAATGGTTGACAAGATGATGGCTGGAATCAGAAGAGAAGAGCTGAAAATAACACATGGGGGCTCTTTGGCGGACAGGATGGATCAAGCGTATCCTTTTATAGTCGATCCAATGCCAAATCTTTATTTTACACGTGATCCATTTTCTACAATAGGAGACGGGATTGCTCTCAACCACATGCGTACGATTACAAGGAGAAGAGAAACGTTATTTGCGGGTTACATATTCAAACATCATCCCAAACTGAAGGAAAGCAAACCTCCATTCTGGTACAACCGTGATGAAAAATATGCCATTGAAGGTGGCGATATACTTGTGCTCAGTGAAAAGGTCATAGCAATTGGCATATCACAGCGTACGGATGCAGATGCAATTGAAATACTTGCCAAGAACATCTTTTCAAACGGACAACCATTCCAGACCATTCTGGCTTTTGATATTCCAAAAGAGCGTGCTTTCATGCATCTTGACACAGTATTCACAATGGTAGATCACAATGTATTTACAATTCACCCTGAGATTGAAGGCCCACTAACAGTATATTCTTTGAAGAGAACCGGAGAACCCGGAAAATACTCCATTGATCAGGAAACTCAACCACTTGACCGCATTTTGAGTAAGTATCTGGATGTGGAAAATGTTAAACTGATCCGATGTGGTGGCAAGCGTGGAATCGATGCGGGCAGAGAGCAATGGAACGATGGATCCAACACTCTTGCTCTAGCGCCGGGTGAAGTTATTGTCTATACCAGAAACCATGTTACCAACCGTTTGCTTGAAGAGGAAGGCATCGTATTGCATGAAGTTCCTTCTTCAGAACTCTCACGTGGTCGTGGTGGACCTCGTTGTATGTCCATGCCACTTTATAGAGATGATCTCATCAGATGATTTATTGATTGTATAATAAGGAGGAACGAGCCATGCCAGTGAATTTAAAAGGAAGACATTTAATCACATTAAAAGATTTGACTCCAGAAGAAATAAAGTACCTACTCCATTTGTCAGTAGACTTGAAAGCTAGAAAACTTACCGGAATCAAGGGCAACTTACTTGAACATAAAAATATATGCCTACTTTTTGAAAAGACATCCACAAGGACAAGGTGTGCGTTTGAGGTAGCAGCTTGTGATGAAGGAGCGAATGTGACCTTCCTGACCAATAGCCAGATGGGCAAAAAGGAAAGTGTTGAGGATACTGCAAAAGTACTTGGCAGGTACTATGATGGCATCGAGTTCCGTGGATATAGTCAAGAAACAGTGGAAACCCTTGCTAAACATGCTGGAGTCCCTGTATGGAACGGCCTCACGGATATGTATCATCCTACTCAAATTCTAGCGGATTTCCTGACCATTATGGAACAAGTGGATAAACCACTTAATAAGGTAAAATTCGTTTATGCCGGCGATGCCAGAAACAATATGGGGAACTCTCTTTTGATTGGCGCCGCACTCGTAGGAATGCATTTTGTGGCACTTGCACCTAAAGAATTGTGGCCTACGAAAGAGCTTGTTGATGAAATGCAGGTTGTAGCCGATTATACCGGTGCAGTACTTGAATTCAGTGAAGATTTGGACTCGGTGGAAAACGCGGATGTAATCTATACCGATGTTTGGGTGTCCATGGGAGAAGAGGATTTATTTGAAGAACGTATAAAGCTATTAAAACCTTTTCAAGTCAATATGGATATGTTAAGAAGAACCAAAAATAGCAATGTCATCTTTATGCATTGCTTGCCTGCGTTCCATGATACAATGACAGAAGTAGGACGTGAAATCGAAGAAAAATTTGGTCTCACTGCGATGGAAGTCACTGATGAGGTCTTCAGGAGCAAACATTCTGTTGTGTTTGAAGAAGCAGAGAACAGAATGCATACCATTAAGGCCATCATGGTGGCGACGATTGGAAATTTATAAGTATATGATGTGGAGGTAAGCGATGAAAATGAAAGACAAAATTGTAGTTGCACTAGGTGGTAACGCACTTGGCAATTCACCTGAAGAGCAATTGGCACTCGTTAAAGATACAGCAAAGCCGATTGTGGACCTAATTGAAGCTGGACATGAAGTAATTCTTGCACATGGCAATGGCCCACAAGTGGGGATGATCAATCTTGCTATGTCCACTGCTGCAAATTCTCCTGCAGGTACACCTGAAATGCCGTTTCCTGAATGTGGCGCAATGAGTCAGGGATATATTGGATTTCATTTGCAAAATGCTATCAGAGAAGAACTTCTTAATAGAGATATGAACATACCGGTCGCTACAGTAATCACTCAGGTGATTGTAGATAAAAATGATCCAGCGTTCGTCAATCCGACAAAACCGATAGGGGCTTTCTATTCCAAGGAAGAAGCTGACAAAATGGTCAGTGAAAAAGGATATGTCATGATTGAGGATTCAGGTCGAGGATATAGACGCGTAGTTGCATCCCCTCAGCCAATTGATGTAGCAGAGAAAGAAACGGTTTCTGCACTTGTTGAAAAGGGTCATGTTGTGATCACGGTCGGCGGTGGCGGTATACCTGTTTATAAAGATGGTAATAAACTCGTTGGAGTTCCAGCTGTTATTGATAAGGATTTCGCTTCTGAGAAAATCGCTGAAATATTGGATGCTGATTATTTGATTATCTTGACTGCTGTTGAACAAGTGGCAATCAATTTTGGAAAACCGGATGAAAAATGGTTGAGTAAAATGAATCTTGAAGATACTGAAAAGTATATCGCAGAGGGTCATTTTGCACCAGGAAGCATGTTGCCGAAAGTACAGGCAGCGCTCAAATTCGCTAAATCTAAACCTGGTAGAAAAGCTTTGATCACTTCTCTTGAAAAAGCAAAAGAAGGTATCGAGGGATCTACTGGAACACTTGTTGTACTCGATTAATATGAAATTGGGCCATCTGTCGCAGATTGTTGTGACGGGTGGCTTTTTTTGTGGCATGAAAGTTGCAATCGTTATATAATGTAAATAATCAAAGTAGAAAACAAGGGGTGTGACAAAATGAGTACTTATGCCGGCAAAAAAGATGGTTTTATGGATTCGACATTTATGACGCGTTTGCATCAGATTTTCGATCCGATTTCAGTGCCGTTTATTATGGTGAACAAAGACACGGAAATTGTGATGATCAATGAGGCGTTCGCTGAGTATTTGGAACATCCCCGGGATGAACTGATCGGAAAAAAAGTTGCTGAGGTCGATCCCAACACCAGATTTCCTTATGTCATAAAAAACAAAAAACCGGAAATTGCATATAAACACAAGTTTTCAAACGGCCATACAGCCATTGTACATAGAATTCCTGTCCTTGACGATGACGGAGAAGTGGTTTACGGGTTCGGCATGGTGGTGTTTGACGACATCAAACAACTCCAGGAAGTGTTGGAGAAAAACAAATTGCTTGAAGGTAAATTGTCGGTATATCAAGAAGAACTTAAAAATATGCGTGGAGCAAAATACAACTGGAAAACAATAGTCGGAAATTCCTTGGTGATGCAAAGTGTGAAAAGCATGGCTGCAAAATCGGCAAAAACGGACTCAAACGTTCTGATTGTAGGAGAGAGTGGAACTGGTAAAGAGTTGTTTGCACATGCCATACACAATGATTCAAGGCGTGCTGACGGTCCTTTTGTAAAAATAAATTGTGCTGCGATTCCAAAAGATCTACTCGAATCCGAATTGTTCGGATACGAGGAAGGCGCTTTCACCGGCGCTAAGAAGCAAGGGAAAATCGGTAAATTTGAACTGGCATCAGGAGGAACCATATTCTTGGACGAAATTGGGGATATGCCGCTGGATATGCAAGTTAAGATTCTTAGAGTGCTTCAAGAAAAGGAAATTGAACGGATTGGCGGGAATAAGACTATTCCCGTGGATTGTCGGATTATTGCCGCAACCAACAGGGAACTTCAAGAGAGAATCAAAGAAAACCTTTTTAGAGAAGATCTCTACTATAGACTCAATGTCATCAATGTCGAAGTACCCCCGCTAAGAGCGCGGAAAGACGATATTGAGATATTGACACTAAAATTGATGGACAAGCTTTCCAATTCACTTGGAAGATTTGTCAGCAATATTACTGTTGATGCACTTGAGAGTCTGAAATCATACAATTGGCCAGGAAATATCAGGGAGCTCGAAAACGTCATAGAAAGGGCTATCAATCTCACTGACCAGGAAACCATTGAAATACATCACCTCCCCGCATATGTCATAGCCCATAAGCCCGATCATCTTGAACTTGAAAAGCAGGAACCCGCCAACTTCGTCTCATTAAGGGAAGCGGTCGAAGATATAGAGAAATCGACAATACTAAGATGTCTCAAAGCAGTAAACTACAATAAACTAAAAGCAGCTAAAATTTTGGGAATCAGTAGAACCAGTCTTTATGAGAAAATCGAAAAATATCATATGGATCTGCCCCAATAAATTATGAGGAACACACTATCAACCATACAAATTGATGTGTGTTTCTTTTATTTGTGTTGTACACAAATTGAACACTGTCGTAAATTTGTACAGTAATTCATACATAAAAAGATGGATCGGGTACAACTATCCTCATTAAATACGCATAATCCTTTGGCACGCCTTTTGCAATTATCAATTGCATACGCAAATCACAAGGAGGTTTATATGAGTAAAAGGACTGTTGGCATAGTCGGTACCGGAATTTACATCCCTAGCGATACGATCAGTGCAAAAGAAATTTCTGAAGCCACCCATGGAATATGGGCGGAACAGGCAATCATAGATAAACTGGGATTCACGAAGAAACCGATTCCTGGACCTGGGGATGGTACTCAAGAAATGGGAGTGAAGGCTGCAATGGATTGTTTGAAGAACACCGGAGTCGACCCGATGGATATAGATGTAATTCTATGTATGGGTGAAGAGTGGAAAGAATATCCGCTTACGACCTCAGCCATCTACATCCAAGATAGAATTGGAGCCAAGAACGCTTGGGGAATCGATATTCAAAATAGGTGTTGTACAACCGTTTCCGCGATGAAAATTGCCAAGGACATGTTGGTATCGGATGAAACCATTGATACAATCATGATCTGTGGCGGTTATAGGAATGGTGATTTGGTAGATTATTCCGACAAAAACATGAGCATGATGTTCAATCTAGGAGCCGGGGGCGGCGCAATCATTCTAAAAGCCAATTATGGCAAGAACCAACTTCTGGAATCTCATATCATGTCTGATGGAAGTATGGCAAGAGATGCGGGAGTTGAAATCGGTGGAACTGTAAACCCCATCAATAAAGACAACTTGAACTCAGCTTACAAATCGCTGAAACTCATGAATCCGGAGCACATGAAAAATAGGCTGGATGAAGTATCCATGAACAATTGGATGAATTGTATCGATAAAGCTTTTGAAAAATCAAATGTAAAAAAAGAGGAACTGGATTATTTGGCGGTACTTCATTTCAAACATTCGATGCATCTTCATATGCTGAAGCTGCTTGGTCTGGATGAGGAGCAAACCATTTATCTCAGCAATTATGGACATATCGGTCAAGTGGATCAGATTTTGTCGCTTCATCTCGCGCTTGAAAAAGGAAAAATTAAGGAAGGGTCAATAATATCAATGATTGCAGCTGGAATTGGATATGCATGGGCGGCCAATGTAATCAGATGGGGAGCAGGAGGGGTGGATGATGTTCGATAAATCCATTTATTTGAAGAAAAGAATTCGTGTGGAAGACGCAATCTCACTTATAAAATCGGGAGATCATGTCGTGGTAGGACTCGGAGCCTCTGAACCTCGAAAAACACTTGAAAACTTGCATATCGCATCCCAAAGGCTAAGCGACATTCATGTGATCAACTGTTTGCCTATGGGGGAGTATGAATTTTTCACCAATCCTGAGCATATGAACTCCTACTTGATGGAGGGATGGTTTTACAGCGGGATGATGAGAAAACTCCATGAGAATAAAAACATCACCTTCATTCCCAATCATCTTCACTTTGCATCCACTAAAAGGGTCTCATATAAAAAACCAAATATCTATATCGGAAATTGTTCGCCCGTCGATCGCCACGGTTACGTTTCACTGGGTACCAGTGCGGTTTATGAAAAAGATATGGTTGAGATAGCTGATCTGGTGATTCTTGAAGTGAATCCCAACGTCCCAAGAACGTTCGGAGATACACTCGTTCACATTTCTCAGGTGGATTATTTTGTGGAAACGGAATACGAACTCCCTGAGCTCGCCAATGGAGTACCAAATGAGAAAGACAAGATTATCGGGACTTACATTGCTGATCTTATAGATGATGGATCCACAATTCAACTTGGAATCGGTGGAATTCCCAATGCGGTCGCCATGGCTCTGACCACGAAAAAAAATCTGGGGATCCATACAGAAATGCTAACTGACGGTATGGTGGACCTTTATGAGTCGGGCTCAATTGACAACAGTAGAAAGACTTTGCATAAAGGAAAGCTTATAGCGGCATTTGCACTAGGTTCGAAAAAACTCTACGATTTTATAGATGACAATCCAGGGGTCAATATTCTTAGAGGCACCCATGTGAATGACCCTTACGTCATCGGCCAAAATGACAATATGATATCTATAAACACTTCCATAGAAATAGATTTGACTGGACAGTGTTGCTCTGAATCCGTAGGTGTGAGACAAATCAGCGGAACAGGAGGGCAAGCGGATACTGCGATTGGCGCTCAGAATGCCAAAAATGGCAAATCCTTCATTGCCCTATATTCGACGACACAAATCAAGAATAAGATTACGGGTGAAACAATAGAAAAATCAAAAATTGTACCCATGCTTACTCCAGGTGCTATAGTGACACTGTCCAGAAATGATGTGGATTTTGTCGTGACAGAATATGGTGTTGCCGCATTAAGAGGTACTCCTGTAAGAGAGCGGGTTAAGCGTTTGATTGCCATTGCACATCCAGATTTTAGAGATACGCTTGAATCAGAAGCTGAAAAAATGATGATCTGGTAATCCTTCTTACCGAAGAAATCCCCACTTGGTTCCAATGAGAACCGAGTGGGGATTTTTGATTAATCCATTCCGTAAATATCATTTAGTTTATTTGCAATTTCCTTTGCCATGGCATTCATGGCTGAAAACTCTTCATCTTTTGGTGAGAAGGTCGCTTCAATCGATGGTCCTATTTTCTCCCAACCGATTTCTTCTACGAATTTTTCAATCCCTGAAACGCCTCCACCAGACCAGGATTTGTTTCCGAAGACGGAAATGAATCTATCCTTTAGACCTGAATTACCAAGTTTTGCAAGTACAGTTTCAACCGATGAGAAAACTTTTGTGTTATATGCGCATGAGCCTATGATCACAGCTTTGTATTTCCAGATTTCACTGAGGATATATGAACTGTGCGTTTTGGATGCGTCGAAAACCTTGACATTCTTGATACCGTTTTCTGCTGCGATTCTAGCAAGGTAATCCGCCATCTTTGCAGTGTTACCATACATGGAACCGTAAACTATGACTATTCCTTTTTCTGCTTCGAATCTAGACCATTTGTCATAGAGCTCGATTATTTTACCAGGGTTGGTACGCCACACCGGACCGTGGGTTGGTGCGATCATTTGGATATCGAGTCCACTAAGTTTTTTTAGGCTTCTTTGAACCATTGGGCTGTATTTGGCCACTATGTTGGAATAATATCGACGTGTTTCATCTTCATAGAATTCAAAATTGATCTCATCATCAAAAATACCGCCATCAAGAGCGCCAAAGCCTCCAAATGCATCCATTGAAAAAAGGATCTTGCTTGTCTCGTCAAACGTCATCATGGTTTCAGGCCAGTGCACCATTGGGGTCAGATAAAATCTCAATTTGTGTTCACCAAGATCGAGAGTGTCACCATCATCAATGATATGATAATTTTTGGTGATGCCATAAAATCCTTCTATAAAAGGAAAGGTCTTCTTATTCCCGACAATTTGCATATTGGGATATGCGCCGAGAAGTGCCAACATTGAACCGGAATGATCGGGTTCCATATGATTGACGATCAAATAGTCTACAGGACGATCTCCAATGATTTCTTTGATTTTTTCGAGATATTCTGTGGTTTTATTGAATTTGACCGTGTCCATGATGGCGATTTTTTCGTCATTTATGATATAGGAATTGTAGGCTACACCTTTCTCTAGAGGCCAATAATTCTCGAAAAGTGTAGTTTCCCTGTCGTTGACACCAATCCAATGGACGTTGTCTTTAATGCTTAATCTGCAATTCATTTTTTCACCTCGTTTGAACAAAATTTGTAAACGTTCTGATACCATTATAAAATAAAAAACACTTTATTTACAGTTTAAATTTATTCAGAGCAGAAATGGCGAATGCATTGTATACAAAATACAAATATGTTATAATGCATTTGTACTGAAATCGTTAAATGGTTTACAATGACATAAAACTCTTATATAATAAATCTGAAACGTTTTGGTAGGGACGACACACTGTTTATTAATTAACAATATGTAAGAAGAATAGTGATGCGAGTCGATTGACAGTTGTGTATATTGTATACTATACTGTATTTGTAATCAACATTGATTAAAGGAGGCTATTTTAATGGGTAAAAAAGTTATGAAAACCATGGATGGCAACACCGCTGCAGCATATGTCGCTTATGCGTTCACAGATGTTGCGGCAATCTACCCTATAACACCATCGTCCAACATGGCGGAATCAGTTGACGAATGGGCTGCTAAGGGACAAAAGAACATCTTTGGTCAACCCGTATTGGTATCTGAGCTTCAATCTGAGGGTGGTGCTGCAGGTGCGGTTCACGGATCGTTGCAAGCTGGAGCGTTGACATCGACGTTCACTGCTTCACAAGGTTTGCTTTTGATGATTCCTAACATGTATAAAATTGCTGGTGAATTATTGCCAGGCGTATTCCATGTTAGTGCAAGAGCGCTAGCTTCACATGCATTATCAATTTTCGGAGACCATTCAGACGTAATGGCTGCAAGACAAACAGGTTTTGCACTTTTAGCATCTAGTTCTGTACAGGAAGTTATGGATTTGGGCGGCGTTGCTCACCTTGCAGCAATCAAATCAAGAATACCTTTCCTTCATTTCTTTGATGGCTTCAGAACTTCTCATGAAGTACAAAAAATTGAAGTTATTGATTACGCAGACTTCGATAGACTTGTTGATCACGATGCGGTCAATGCATTTAGAAACGCTGCATTGTCACCAGAACATCCACTTACAAGAGGTACTGCTCAAAACCCTGATATCTTCTTCCAAGCAAGAGAAGCATCAAATAGTTTTTATGAAGCAGTTCCAGCAATCGTTGCACAGTATATGAAAGAAATCAGCGAAGTGACTGGCAGAAGCTACAAGCCTTTTGACTACTATGGCGCACCAGATGCTGACCGTATCATAATTGCTATGGGTTCAGTAGCAGAAGCTATTGAAGAAACAATTGACTACCTGAACGCACGTGGCGAAAAAGTTGGTATCATCAAAGTTAGACTTTACAGACCATGGGCTTCTAAATACTTCTTCGACGTATTACCAGCAAGTGTCAAGAAAATTGCTGTACTCGATAGAACAAAAGAGCCAGGCGCAGATGGAGAACCATTATATAAAGATGTAAGAACCATGTTCTTTGAAACAAAAGACGCTCCAGTTGTTGTCGGTGGTAGATATGGTCTTGGTTCAAAAGACACTACTCCTTCTCACATCAAGCGTGTATTTGATGAACTTAAGAAAGATCAACCAGCAAATGATTTCACAATTGGAATCGTTGATGACGTGACTAACTTGTCACTTAATATTGAAGAAAACATAGTTGCTGAAAGCGAAGGCACAATCAGATGTAAATTCTGGGGTCTTGGCTCTGATGGTACTGTTGGTGCCAACAAAAATGCAATTAAAATCATTGGTGATGAAACTGATCTTTATGCACAAGGTTATTTCTCATATGACTCCAAAAAATCAGGTGGTATCACAGTATCCCACTTAAGATTCGGTAAAAAACCTATCCGTTCAACATACCTTATTGATGAAGCGGATTACGTAGCTTGCCACAACCAGTCATATGTATATCAATATGAATTGTTGAAAGGCCTCAAAAAAGGCGGAACATTTGTACTCAACTGCAAATGGTCAGCTGAAGAAGTTTCAGCATTGCTTCCGGCATCAATGAAACGTTACATGGCTAAAAACGAGATCAAATTCTATACAATCGATGCAACAAGCATAGCTGAAGAAATTGGTCTTGGAAACAGAATCAACATGATCATGCAATCTGCATTCTTCAAACTTGCTGAAGTTATCGAACTCGATGAAGCAGTTAAATACTTGAAGAAAGCTATTCAAAAATCATACGGATCAAAAGGCGAAAAAATTGTTGAACTCAACAATAAAGCTGTTGATCTCGGCATAGAAAAATTGGTAAGAGTTACTGTACCTGCTGAATGGGCTGACGCTGCTGAATCTACAGGTGTTGAAGCTAAAGGGGAACCTTCTTTCATCACAAATATCCTTAGACCGATCGCAGCACAAAAAGGTGATGATTTACCAGTAAGTACATTTAAAGGCATTGAAGATGGATCGTTTGAACCAGGTTCTGCAGCGTTTGAAAAACGCGGTATAGCAGTAAACGTTCCAGAATGGCAAGTAGACAACTGTATTCAATGTAACCAATGTTCATACGTTTGTCCTCATGCTGCAATCAGACCATTCTTGACTACAGATGAAGAACTTGCTGGCGCACCAGAAGGATTCGTTACAAAACCTGCAATTGGTAAAGGCCTCGAAGGTCTCAATTACAAGATTCAAGTATCTCCATATGACTGTACCGGTTGTGGAAACTGTGCAGATGTATGTCCTTCCAAGCAAAAATCATTGGTGATGAAGCCAATCGAGACACAAGTTGAAGTTCAATCAGAAAACTGGAACTTTGCAATTGCACTTGATGTGAAATCTGATAAAATGCCACTTACAACTGTTAAAGGATCACAATTTGCTCAACCACTCTTCGAATTCTCAGGAGCTTGTGCTGGTTGTGGAGAGACACCTTATATGAAAGCTGTCACTCAACTTTTCGGAGATCGTATGATGGTAGCCAACGCTACAGGTTGTTCATCAATCTGGGGTGGTTCAGCACCTTCTACACCTTACACCAAAAATGCTGAAGGCAAAGGTCCAGCTTGGGCTAACTCATTGTTTGAGGACAATGCGGAGTATGGCCACGGTATGGCAATCGCTGTTAAAACTATCAGAAACACAATGAAAGAAAACTTTGAGAAATTAATCGCTATGAATGTCGATGCAGATGTTAAAGATGCTTTTGGCTCATGGATCGAAGGCATGGAAGATGCGGATGCATCAAAAGTTGCCGCTAAGAAAGTTCTCGAAGTACTTGAAAACAATAAAGTTAGTGATTCAGATGCTAAGAAGTTGATGGAATATGCTAAGAACCACAAAGATTATCTCGTGAAGCGTTCAATGTGGATCGTAGGTGGTGACGGTTGGGCGTATGATATCGGTTTCGGTGGACTCGATCACGTACTTGCAAGTGGAGAAAACGTAAACGTATTGGTATTTGATACTGAAGTTTACTCCAATACAGGTGGTCAAGCTTCTAAATCCACACCTGTCGGAGCGGTTGCAAAATTCGCTGCATCAGGTATGAAAGTCAAGAAGAAAGACCTCGGTATGATTGCTGCGACATATGGATATGTTTATGTAGCACAAGTATCCATGGGCGCAAATCAAAACCACTTCTTGAAAGTATTACAAGAAGCTGAGGCTTATGAAGGTCCATCACTCATCATCTGTTATGCTCCATGTATCGCACATGGTATTAAGACAGGTATGGGAACTACTCAACGTAGAATGAAAGAAGCAGTGGATGCTGGTTACTGGCATTTATGGCGTTTCGACCCTAAAGTTGGAGCAGAAGGTAAGAATCCGTTCTTCCTTGATTCTAAAGCACCTACTGCAAACTTTAGAGATTTCTTGATGGGTGAAACACGTTACACAACTCTTAAGAATTCAAATCCTGAGCATGCCGAAGAATTATTTGCGACTGCTGAAGCACAAGCAAAGAATCGTTACGAAGGTTATGTAAGAATGTCTAAAATGGAATTCTAGGATTAGTTTAAAAGCCTGTTCTGAAGTGTCGACAAACGGCCTTTGGAACAGGCTTTTTCTTATATGAAGACCAAGGAGAATAATATGTTCATAAGAAGAAAAACGCGCTTGAATACAGATGTGATCAATGCTCTGCGAATGCTCAGCTCTATCGAGCGCATCCAGAAATGGACAAAAGATATTCCAGATCATATTGAAAAAACGAATGACAACCATGTCGTTTGGAAGTACGATGATTTTGATAAGCAAAAGCTTATATATGAATTCTATTTGATGCAATGTACCGAGCAAACCGAATATTGCACAGAGATTCAACTGTTATTGAAAGCAGTAGATGAACAAGAACCTCCAAATGATTCAGGCATTCAAAAAGCCGAGAGAGTTCTTGAAGACATCCGATTTAAGTTCAATCAATCCTGGATCATAGAAGATAAAGATCTTAATTCAAGCCTCCTTAAAACTCGTTAGTCAATTGACTAGACTGCCTAAATGACGTAAAATGGTAGTGATGTTTCGAGTATAGAAGTAATTATAGTGGAGGGTTTATGATTTATAGGACTATTGGAAAAACAGGTTTGGATGCGTCGGTACTTGGCATTGGCTGTATGAGATTGCCAATCGTTGAAGGCGATTCTGATAAGATTGACTACGAAAAAGGCACCGAAATGGTCAGATATGCAATTGATCATGGTGTCAATTATGTGGATACCGCATATCCCTATCATGGTGGAAACAGTGAGACATTCCTTGGCGAAGCCCTTAAGGATGGTTATCGTGAGCGCGTCATACTGATCACTAAAGCTCCTACATGGCTCCTTAATGAACATGCGGATTTTGACAAATACTTGGACGAGCAGCTCGAAAAACTTCAAACAGACCATCTGGATATTTATTTGATGCATGCACTGGGTAAGGACCGATGGGATAACTTGAAGAAAATCAATGTTTTCGAAGCGATTGAAAGAGCAAAAGCGAGTGGAAAAATCAAGCATGTCGGATTTTCATTCCATGATAATCTTGATCAGTTCAAAGAAATTGTTGATGGTTACAACTGGGATTTATGTATGATTCAGTTCAACTATATGGACGTGCTTGAGCAAGCAGGAGTTGAAGGACTTAAATATGCAGAGTCAAAAGGGTTGCCTGTAATCGTTATGGAACCTCTAAAAGGCGGTATGCTGGCAACACCACCTGAAGATGTTGAAGCACTTTGGGCATCGCATACAGACAAGAAATCTCCTGTTGAGTGGGCACTTCAGTATGTAGCGAATTTTGAAAACGTCAAAGTTGTGCTTAGTGGAATGTCCACAATGGAACAACTTAAAGAAAATATAGAAATCGCAGATCGCTTATTACCTGGAGCACTGGATGACGAAGGACTTGCGCTGATTGAACGTGTCAGAGCTACCTATGAATCCAGAGTGCAGGTTCCATGTACTCAGTGCAAATACTGCATGCCATGTCCTCATGGGGTAGAGATACCAAGGTCTTTCACACTGTACAATAGAGCGCATATCTTTGGTGCGATAGATTCAATCAAGACTCAATACAATGCTATAGCTGATGAGTCTAAAGCAAGCAATTGCAAAGAGTGTGGTCTTTGTGAGCCACAGTGCCCACAAAAAATAGAAATAATCCAAATGTTGAAAGAAGTAGCGATAGAATTTGAAAGATAATCATTTGATGAAGAGGTGTCGAATTGAAAAAAGGTGATTTTATTTGGGGAGGCATTTTACTTGCCTTTATAGCTTTTGTTGTTTATCCGGCAACGCATGAAGTTTTTGTGTCTTCAACGTCGGCACATCCGTATATTGGAGGATTCCTAAAGTTTGCACTCCTTGCGACAATGGGCGAAATGCTTGTGGTTCGTCTTAAGAAAGGCAACTGGGAAAAAGCGCCTGGTTTCATTTACAGAGTTATAATCTGGGGTGTACTGGGAATGGTCATCACTCTTATATTCCAAGTGTTTGCTGGTGGAGTGAACTATGCGATTCAAAATGGTTATTTGATCGGTAAAGATAATAAATTCATTACTGCACTGTTGATCAGTACAATCATGAACTTGACTTTTGCACCCTGTTTTATGGCTTTTCATAGATTCACAGATACGTATTTGGATCTTAAATTTGGTGAAAATGTCGCGAAACCATCTGTTGATCAAGTTGCAAAACGCATTGATTGGAGTGGTTTCATAGGGTTTGTAATACTAAAGACAGTTCCGTTCTTTTGGATTCCCGCTCATACGATCACGTTTTTATTGCCACCGGAATACAGGGTGCTCGTGGCTGCAATGTTGTCGCTGGTCCTTGGGATTCTGTTGACGTTTGCTAAAAGATAAGAGATTGCATCGCAAACTCTTATCTTTCGCGTAGTTACAATTTTCCACGAAGTGGAAATATTGGGCGACATGGTGTTTGCTTGCAAACACAGGAGCCTATGAGTCTATGTTCGATCAAGTAAGAGAGGAAACTTATTAGCGTCTCAGCAGACATTTCAAGACGCAACTGAGTTGTTATTTTGAAAAACAAAAATAAGAAGGTGCTGATGCAAGACTAGTTAAATAAGTTTTGCATCGGCACCTTCTTTTATAATTCAACTATCTCATAAAGTTTTGGTACATAAGTATCCAGACCATACTCAGTCATAAGTTTGTCTGCAAAATAGTGACTGCTTTCAACTTCTCCATGAGTGACGTATACTTTTTCAAGCCCTTTGATCCCCGTCACCCAGTTCGTGAGTTGAGTTTCATCGGCATGTCCTGAGAAGCCTGTGACTTCATGAATCTTTGCCTTTACAGCAATTTCTTGATCCATAATTCGAACGGTTTTAACTCCAGTCAGAATGGCTCTTCCAAGAGTCTCTTCCCCTTGATAGCCTACAAAAATCACATGGGTGTTCGGTTTCCATAGATTATGTTTGAGATGGTGTTTGATTCTTCCTGCCTCACACATACCACTTGCAGATATGATGACTTTGGATGAAGTGTCGAAATTAAGCGCTATGGAATCCTCGACATGATTGATGATGTGAAGGTTCTTGAGTTTGAACGGACTTTCGCCATATGTCTTTATGAGTTCACTCATGTAAGCACTGTGTTTTGAGTAGATGTCGGTTGCATCCAACGCTAGTGGAGAATCGAGATAAATCGGAATTTGACTTAACAATTTTGATTCCTCATTATCATGTGTTCGGATATAGTGGTTGATTTCAAAAAGGATTTCCTGAGTGCGTCCGACTGCAAATGAGGGAATCAGAACCGTCCCGTTCTCTTCATACGCTTTTAGAATAATGGCAACCAGATTCTCTCCACGTTCTGAAATCCCCACATGGGACCTGTTGCCATAAGTGGATTCAACGACGAGGTAATCTGATTTTTCGATGAATTCAGGTTGCTCTTCAAGAAAACTTGTACCGTTGCCCAAATCACCTGAAAAGACAATGGTTTTATCCTTGCCTGCTTCGGAAAAATGGATAACAGCGATAGAAGAACCAAGCAAGTGTCCTGCATTTTTATACTCAAAACTGAGAGAGTTGCCTAAATCCATTAGTTTTCCATACTCCAGCGGGTATAGGTATTGAATGGTTTCGATGGCATCTTCCTCGGTATATAGTGGATCGATGGATTCGAGTCCAGCGCGCTTGCGTTTCTTGTTTTCCCATTCGTTCTCAACTTCATGTATCTTCCCTGAATCTCTTAGTAGAATTTCAGCCAGCTGCATTGTAGGGTACGTACAATAGATTTTTCCTTTGAAGCCCTGTTTCACAAGAAGTGGCAATCGTCCGGAATGATCGATATGCGCGTGGGTCAAAATGACAAAATCGATAGTACTCGGATCGAGTTCTTTGTGAAATGCATTGAGGGCTGTTTCTTCTATGTTCCCTTGGAATTGACCACAATCCACCAAAAAACTTTTGGAATTCGATTCAACGTGGTACATGGATCCTGTGACGTGCTCGGCGGCACCTAAGAATTGAATACGCATTTGCTCCTCCAATCATAATATTCGATACATATATTATAGCATTTAAGCGTGGGGTTTGCTAAAATAGAATAGAGTC
>JAWSUW010000011.1:0-34133 GCA_033549245.1 Bacillota bacterium
TTCATCGAAAAGGTGAATGTCAAAACTGTTTTTCCGATTCATTTTGGTGAATCCTTCAGAATTTTAAATGAAATTCTCATAAATGAAATCAAAGATGAAAGGGTAAAACCCATTACTAAACGAAATGAAAGTTTTGTTGTTTAAGATCAAGAGGAATTGTTATGGTTTTTGATCAGGTCAAATTTGAAATATTTATTCCTTGTGAATATTTGATTGCTTTACGTGATGCACTTCATGATGTGGGGGCTGGAAAAATCGGTAATTATGATCACTGTCTATCCGTATCCGAAGTATCTGGCTTTTGGAGACCACTTGATGGGTCAGAGCCTTTTGATGGAACAATTGGAGCGGTGAGCTCAGGTCACGAGTGTAAAGTAGAAGTAATTTGCAGCAGCAAGATTGTGGAAAATGTGATAGAGGCGATCAAGTTTGTCCATCCATATGAGGAACCAGTCTTCAATATCATCCCACTGCTCAATTCGTTATATCCCTAAGATTAATCTATTATTAATGGTTTCTTAATTATTATGGTTTATAATGGGTTATAAACTAATATAAAGAGGTGCACAAAATGAAAAAAGGTTTAATAGTTTTAATTGTTATTGGAGTAATCATTGCTTCATTAGCTGGAATGGTAATCTCAAAATACAATCAACTGGTTGTTTTGGATGAAGAAGTCAGTATGTCACTCAGTCAGATTGACAATCAACTTCAGAGAAGAAACGATTTGATTCCCAATTTGGTTGAGACAGTCAAAGCATTTGCTACACAAGAAAGAGAAATATTTGAAAATGTTTCAAACGCTCGTGCAGCCATGATGAGTGCCGGCACTGTTGAAGAAAAAGATGCTGCAAATGCTGAACTCACAGGATCGCTTTCAAGGCTGATCGCGATTTCAGAGAACTATCCTGATTTGAAATCTGATGAGAATTTCAGACAGCTTTCAGATGAACTCGCAGGAACCGAAAATAGAATTGCAACTGCAAGAATGGATTATAATAATGTTGCGAGAAATTACAACAGTATCGCTAAACGTTTTCCAATGAATATTTTCGCAGGAATGTTTGGTTTTGATGACGCTGTATACTTCGAAGCCAGTGAAGGTGCAGATCAGGTACCTACAGTAGATTTCGGAAATTAAAGGAGGTTGCGAGTTGAAAAAAAGTATTACGGCAATCTTGATGCTCATTGTCATCTTAGTAATGCCCGTGACTTTTGCAGCAACATATCCTAATCATACCAGAGATTTTTATGTCAACGATTTTGCGGACGTATTGTCAAGTGATACAGAACAGATGATTATGGAAACTTCTGTGGCGCTTTCAGAAGCTACTGGAGCACAGATCGTGGTAGTGACAATTGATTCACTTGACGGTCAGGATATTGAATCCTACTCCACGGGTTTGTTTAGAGAGTGGGGCATAGGAGATGAGAAAAAAAACAACGGTCTACTCCTGCTTGTTGCCATTGAAGACAGGCGCTCAAGAATCGAAGTGGGTTATGGTCTTGAGGGTGCGCTCAATGATGCGAAGACGGGAAGAATTCAGGATGAATATCTCATAGCAAATTTTCAGGCTGGAGATTATGATGCTGGAATCACAGGAACTTATTTGAGATTGGCTGAAGAAGTTTATGCTGAATATGAATTGAGCGCTGAGGATCTTCAAAGTTCCAAAGCATACTATAACCCGGTTGAAACAAAATCGGATTCAGAGTTTACAATCTTTCATCTTCTCATAGGCATTGTGGTTTTCATTCTGATGATATTGGATTTGATTTTTAACAGAGGTAGATTGACACGCCTTGCATTATACGCTTTGGCAAGAGGCTCCAAGGGTTCATCCAGAGGTGGTGGATTCGGAGGTGGCGGTGGAAGCAGTGGTGGCGGAGGAAGTTCAAGAAGTTGGTAAAATCATAAAAAACCCCTGCTACAGTATAAACTGAAACAGGGGTTTTTATAAGTTCGACTTATTTCTTCTTGTTTAATCTTCTCATCCAGAAATCAGCATTTTTGATGCCAAGTGCTTCTGGGTTGAATACTGGATCAATACCGAGTTTCTTTTGAGCTTCATAATCTTTAAGTGTAGCAACACCGACTTTTGTGAGCAATAAGATTGCAACGATGTTAAGCCATGCCATCAGACCAACGCCTACGTCACCAAGTGCCCAAACAGCACCAGTTGAGTTGATTGCGCCAACGAATGTCATTACAAGTAATAATACTCTTGTTACGTTGAATACCAATTTGTGGTTCTTGAAGTTTCTAGCGATGTAAGCTACGTTAGACTCTGCATAGTAGTAGTATGCCATCAATGTAGAGAAAGCGAAGAAGAACAATGCGATCGCTACGAAACCTTTACCAAAACCAGGAATGAAAGTGTCAAGCGCCATTTGAGTGTACGCCGGGCCAGGTTGAACACCTGCGATATTTTCGACCAAGATGTTTCCAGCTTCGTCGTAGATGTTGTACATACCAGTGATCAAGATCATGAATGCTGTTGCAGAACATACGAAAAGTGTGTCTACATAAACAGAGAATGCTTGAACCAAACCTTGCTTAGCAGGGTGAGATACTTCAGCAGCTGCCGCAGCGATTGGACCAGTACCTTGTCCAGCTTCGTTTGAGTAGATACCACGCTTAACGCCCCACATGATTGCTTGTCCAAGAACCGCACCTGTTGCAGCTTTTGCACTGAATGCATGAGAGAAGATCAATTGGAATACGCCAGGAATCTTATCAAGATTGAGGACGATGATGATTACTGCGACGATGATGTAAGCGATAGCCATGAAAGGAACGATAATTTCTGCTGCTTTACCGATTCTTTTAACACCACCGAAGATGATCAATCCGAGTAATACTGCTACGATTGCGCCAGTTGCTGCTGTAGGAATGTTGAATGCAACATTCATAGAAGAAGCTATACTGTTTGCTTGGATACCAGGTAAGAAGAATCCACAAGCTACGATTGCAGAGATTGCGAATAAGATACCATACCATTTTTGGCCAAGACCTTTTTCAATGTAGTAAGAAGGTCCACCACGGAATTCTCCGTCCATTTCTTCTTTGTAAACTTGTGCAAGAGCCGATTCAATGTATGCTGAACCTGCGCCGAGGAATGCGATTGCCCACATCCAGAATACAGCACCAGGACCACCGAAACCGATAGCTGATGCAACACCTGCGATATTACCAGTTCCTACACGACCACCAAGAGCCATTGCGAAAGATTGGAAAGAAGAAACGCCTGAATCAGAACTTCCACCACCAAAGAGTTGTTTTACCATGTCTTTGATCAAACGAACTTGTGGGAACTTCATGATTACAGAAAAGAATACTCCCGCACCTAGGCAAAGAAATACGAGCCAATTTGACCAAATCAAATTGTTTAAAAAATTCACAACATCATTAAACATACATTTTCCCCCTATTAAATATAATGGATTACATTTATAGATAGAGCAATTGTCATGCCAAAGTAATAATTAAGGAATTACAACACTTTTGTTAATATATCGTAATGTAAAAACGAGAAATAAATTTCTCGTCATGAAATTTATTTCTCGTTTTCAATGCCTAATTCCTGCATTTTGTTAAAAAGTTGTCGCCTTGTAATTCCTAGTATTTCAGAGGTTTGTGTTAAATGTCCTTCTGTATGCTTGAGAATACGCTGAATGTACTGTTTTTCTGTTTGATTCCTGAACTCTTTAAGTGATTGAATCTGAAGGATATTCTTTTGATTTAAGTCTGCTTGGAGATCTGATTTTCTTAGGATACCATCTGAAGAAAGCACAATGAGTCTTTCCACCATATTCTTGAGTTCCCGGATGTTACCAGGATAATCATAATGGAGCAAATAGTCCATCAAATCGTCATCAATTCCCTTTATTGTCTTCTTCATATCGTTGGCAAGTTTAGACATGAAAAAGTGGACCATTTGTCCGATATCCTCACGGCGCTCCCTGAGCGGAGGTATTTCAAGAGCAAAAGTACTGATTCTATAGTAGAAATCTTCCCTGAACGTACTGGATTGAATCATTTCTTTCAAGTTTCGGTTGGTGGCACAGATCAGTCTGAAGTCTACATTGATCAGTCTGTTTGAACCAATGCGCTCAATGGTTCTTGTATCAAGAACTCTCAGCATTTTTACCTGCATATCCAACGTGGCATCACCAATTTCATCGAGGAATAGTGTGCCACCTTCTGAAGCTTCAAATTTTCCGATTCGCGTTTCGGTGGCACCTGTAAATGCACCTTTTTCGTGTCCAAAAAGTTCAGATTCCAGTAATGTCTTGGAATAAGCATGACAGTTGACAGGAATGAAATTTCTGTCGAATCTTTGTGACTTTTCGTGAATGTATGCTGCAAAGGCTTCTTTTCCGACTCCAGATTCGCCGAGCAAGAGGACATTGGCATTGCTCGGAGCAATTTTCTCAATCAACTCGATGATTTTTTTCATTTTGGGATTTTTGGACATCATGAGATATTGACCTTTGGCAGCGGGTAGATTGATTTTGAGTGTCAACTCAGCGATATGTTTAACCTTTGCCACCTCAAATAAAAGTTCTTGCGGGTCATGGGACTTGATATAATATGAAAACGCTCCTCTTCGCATGGCGTCCACAGCGTTCTTTATACTTCCATAGCCGGTAATGATGATAACTTCAGTGTCGGTATGATTGGATTTGATTTTCTTTAGGAGTTCAAATCCATCCATATCCTGCATGAAAAAATCGCTGAGCACCAGGTCATAACTGTGATCATCCAACATTTCAAGTGCACGCGACGAACTTGTGGTGGTGTGAACGTCATATTTTTCGCTTTCAAGAATAAGCTTGAGCACATCGCAGTAATGCTTTTCATCGTCGACTATCAATATTTTAAAAGCTGAGTTTTGCATTGTTAAACCTCATAATCTTTCTTGAATTTAATTTTAAATGTTGTTCCAATATCCACTTTTGATATGACTTCAATGGATCCGTTCATTTTTTTCAGTTCGTTGTATACGATATAGAGCCCCAATCCTGTGCCTTCACCGACTTTTTTTGTTGTGAAGAACGGCTCAAAGAGTTTATCTAGGACTTCACGTGACATCCCCATACCACGGTCAATGACATGAATAGCTGGGCCTTCTGAGGTTTTATTGAGCCAAATAGTCAGTTGTCCACCTTTTGGCATTGCATCGATGGCGTTGTTCATAAGATTGATGAGTATGTGCTTGAGCGATTCTTCGTGTGTGTTGATGGTCACTTCTTCAAGGACCAATTGACATTTGAGTCTGTTTTGATGCATGAGTTTCTCGTTGAGTTCAACAACATTTTCTACAAACGCCTTTAAAGGAACGGTAGTAATCGCATCATCGGACAGCCTTGAAAAATTTAATAGATTGTCTATGATAGATGACGCTTTTTCAACTGATTCCTCAATGACCTCCAGTGATTTGTTGAGCATTGTGGAGTCGCCCTGAGATCGTTTGAGGATGAATGCGTAATTCCTGATCAACCCCAGTGGGTTTCTAATTTCATGTGCAACTCCTGTTGCAAGTTGACCGACAGCGGCCATTTTGTTGTCCTGAAGCATTCTGGCTTCGTTTATTTTTCTATCCGTTACATCTTCTATCATGATCAATGTGGAAGCGTTGGTGTATTCTTCATATTGGATCAGATATGGTGTCAGTCGATATGTTCTGCCTTTTACAATCTGTTCAAGAGCTTCTCTCGTACTCAGCAAGTGCCATTTGACCGATTCTGTAATTCCAGGCATTACAGCATCAAGGTAAGTAGATTCGGCCGTGGGATCCACTTTGAAAAAGTCATAGAAAAGATTGTTTGCCGTCAAGACCTGTAAATCGTTGGAAACCACTACAATCAGATGATGGAGACTATCTATGATTGTCTGTAGATTGTTCTTGCTGACAATCAGTGCTTTGGTTTGAGCCTCGACTGCTTTTTTGAGTTCCAGATTCCAAAATAATATCAAGATGATGATCAGAGAAATAATTGATATTGATGCGACAAATATAAGAGTAATTTTCAAGTTTTGTGTATTGTTTCCAATGGGAGTGGAAATTCCAAACCATTTTTGCTGAATTTTATTGATGGTGTTTTTTTCTGTCAAGGCATAGATGCCTTTGTTGATAATCCCCTGCAAACGCTTATCATCAAGCGAAAGACTCAAGACTGAAGGAAGCTCATAGAGTGGTTGGTCAACAATTTCAAACTGATCGGCTACATCGTAGATACCAAGGAAATAACTGATTACAGGCTCATCACCTACGAGGGCTTCGACACTTCCGTCCATTAATAATCCTAGACTTTCCTCGTAATCTTTCGTGAAAACGTAGTTGACTCCTTTGATTGTGTTTTTTAAGAATTCATGAACATAATCGCCACTTTGGACGGCGACGGTTTTCCCTTTCAGATCAACCACGCTCTTAATGGACTCCTCGTTGTTGTTCACTAATATGATGCCCCTCTGGTTGTAGACTGGATCTGAGAAAAGAAAAATCTCAGATCGCGCTTTCGACGGATACATGTCACATATGTCACTTTCTCCATTTTGAAGTGCCCTCAGCGCATCCTCCCAGACCATGGGAACAAAATGTATTTCAGTACCTAGTTCAATGGAAAGTGCCTGCAGATAGTCGATAACTATCCCTTTGTACTGACCAGACTCTTTATCATAAAAACGAAGAGGAGGAGAGTTGTTGTCCGAAGCATAGATGATAGGTCCATGTTCAGACAAGTAATTTCGCTCATCAGCAGTCAATTGATGGGTAGAAAAGAAATATTGAAAAAAATTCATATGAAAGTTGGCTTTTATATAGGCATTCGAGATAAACAAGACAAAAAGTAACAATGAGATGGTTAGTAGAGTCATTTTTCTCTTCATTAATTGCTCCTCTGTGGATAAATCTAATAGTCTTATATTATAACGAATCTTTAATTAATTCAAGCTACATTAAGGTACACTATTTTTCTCGACTTCTTAAGCGGCCTAATATTGAGGCTACTGAAATGTTTTTTTCTCTCAGCAGAACAGTTAAATGATACAAAAGATCACTTACTTCATCTATTATTGGATCGATATCGTCGTTTTTTGAGGCAATGATGACTTCGGAAGCTTCCTCGCCAACTTTTTTTAGAATTTTATCTATTCCAGAGTCGAAGAGATACTTCGTATAAGATGCGTTTGAACCAGATTGTTTTCTTTGTTCAACGGTTTCCTCAAGTGCAAATAAAGTGTTATATAAGGAAGGGAATGAGTCTAATGACTTAATCGGATCTGAAAAAAAGCAACTTGTGTTTCCGGTATGGCAAGTCGGACCCTGTGGAATAGCGAGTATGAGCAACGTGTCTTGATCACAGTCTAGTTTGATTTGACTCGCCTTAAGCCGATTGCCTGAGGTTTCGCCTTTTTGCCAAAGTTTTTGTCTTTTTCTTGAGTAGAATGTGACCCAACCTGTAGATTTTGTGATTTCCAGTGCCTCTTCATTCATATATCCCAACATGAGGACATCTCCTGTCACTGAGTTTTGAATGATTGCAGGGATTAAGCCTGAAGCGTCATAATTGATTTGATTTGTCATGAGAGAATCTCCTTATACGAGTCTGATTGGTATTCCGCTGGATGCCAGAGTTCTTTTAAGCAGTCCGATGTTGAGTTGATTTCGATGAAATAGGGAGGCTGCAAGTGCACCGTCAGCACCACCAACAGTGAAAGCATCCTTAAAATGCTTGATTTCACCAGCGCCTCCAGATGCAATTACTGGAATGCTGACAGCTTCAGAAATCAAAGAGGTGATTTTGAGATCATACCCTCCATAGACTCCGTCATTGTCTATGCTGTTGATGACAATTTCACCGGCACCAAGTGACTCGGCTTTTTTTGCCCATTCCACCGCATCCAAAAAAGTGTTTGTTCTACCGCCCATTGTGAATACTGTCCATTTGCCATCAGATGTCATTTTGACGTCCATTGAAAGAACCACACATTGGTTGCCGAAACGCTTTGCGGCCTCTGTGATTGCGAATGGATTCTTTATGGCACCAGAATTGATTGAAACTTTGTCGGCACCTGCTGAAAGTAAATTATAAAAATCTTCAATAGTATTTACACCACCACCGACAGTGAGTGGAATGTTGATGTTGATTGCGGTTCTTTCAATCACATCGAGCAGAGCTTTTCTATTTTCATAAGATGCAGATATATCGTAGAAAACGAGTTCGTCTACACCTTCTTCACAATATCTCTTTGAGAGTTCGACCGGATCGCCTATTGTGGATATATTTTGAAATTTTACGCCTTTGACCACATTGCCGTCATGGACATCGAGGCAGGATATGATTCGTTTAGCTAGCATTTGAGACCTCCAGTGCTTCAGTGAGGGTGAAACGTTCTTCATAGAGCGCTTTTCCGACAATACATCCATAAATATTCATGGCATTAAGCTTTTTCAGATCTTCTATTGAGCCTACACCACCCGATGCAATCAATTCAACATCATATGATCGCATAATTGTTTCCAGAGCGTTAATATTGGGACCAGTAAACATGCCGTCGGTGTCGATATCCGTATAAACCATCCTTTTGATGCCCATAGAGAATATCGATTTAATCATGTCATCTCTTTTTATTCCTGAAGAGTTTTGCCATCCATCAGTGGCCATGATACCATCTTTGCAATCGATTGAAGCTATGATACGTCCAGGAAAATCACGTACTAACTGTGATATGATCTTGGGAGATTTTGTGAGCCAGCTGCCAAGTACAATCTCATAACCCATGTTCAGGTAGCCAGTAGCTGTTTTCAGTGACCTTATGCCTCCACCAATTTGAATGGGTATGTCCACAGCTTTTCGAATGTTTTCAAATAAACCGTCAGATGTGTCTAGATTGCCACCCGCACCATCAAGATTGACTATATGCAGTCTTTTTGCACCTTCTGATACAAATTGCTTGGCAACGAAAACAGGGTCATCGTAATAGACTTTTTTTGTATCGAAATTGCCTTTTGTAAGTCTGACACATGAGCCTCCCATTATGTCAATCGCTGGATATAATTCCATTTAAGCCTCCTTCAAATAAGTGAGTGATCATTGTTTTAAGCATTGTTTCTCCTGATTGTCCACTTTTTTCAGGATGGAATTGGAAGCCTGCCGCACTATCTTTTCGGACCACTGCAGGTATTGCTTCTCCATAGTGAGTTGTGAAAAGGACCACACCAGGTTCAGTATATGTCAGTGCATAAGAGTGTACAAAGTATGCCCAGTTACCACTGTAATTCAGAACGTTATCATTTGCCTGATCTAGTGTGTTCCATCCCATGTGAGGGATTTTAGGTGCATCTGGTCTTGGACTGAGCTTTTTAAAATGTCCTTTGATCAGTCCAAGTCCTGATATGCCAGGTGCTTCGTCAGAACTTTCGAACAAAAGCTGCATACCAAGACAGATTCCTAGAAGTGGTTTTGAATATTCAAACCTTTTTTTCAGTGCAGAGGCAATACCGGATTGATTCAACCTGTCCATGGCATCCCCAAAAGCTCCAACACCAGGTAAAATGACAAAATCAGCAGTTTCAATTTCATCCGGATTATTTGATAATGTCAAAGGAATTCCAATTCTCTGAAATGCAGCTTTGACACTGTGCAGATTCCCGGTGCCATAATCGATTAAAAGATTCATATTGCACCTCCACTTATTTGGGGATCGCCTTTAATGGAGCTTGAAGTATTGTTGCTTTGTGATAGCGCAATTTTCAGTGCTCTACCGAGGCTCTTGAAGAGTGCTTCAATGATATGGTGAGAGTTGGACCCATCCAGTACATCGATATGAAGTGTCATCCAGGCATTGCTGGAAAGTGCATCTAGGAAAGGGATTATTGTATCGCTTTCAAAAGTCCCCAGTCGTTCGCTGAGTCTTGGCAGTTCACATTTCAGATATCGACGTCCACCGAGGTCGATCACAGATCTCACGAGTGCTTCATCCATCGGAATCGTGACACTTGCGAATCGTTCCACTAAGGGTTTTGTTTTCATAAATTCATAAATTGCATTTCCTAATACAATACCAACATCCTCTGCAGTGTGGTGTGTGTCTACATGAAGGTCGCCTGTGGCATTTATGGTCAAATTGAAACCGGCATAAAAGGTCAGAGTGTTGAGCATATGATCAAAGAAACCTATGCCGGTTCTAATATCAATTATTCCGGAGCCATAAGGTTCGAGTGCTAACTTGACGACAGTTTCTTTAGTCTCTCTTGTGATTTCAATCATGTTGTCTCCCTTCTTCGCAGGCAAGAATCATTTTAAGCACTTCATTATTTTGTTGCTCTGTTCCGAGACTGAATCTTACATACGACTTTAGTGAATCGTCATCAAAGAACCTCATCGAAAAGGAAGCTTCAGACAAAATCTCTTTAAGATTTGATAGGTTTCGAGGTTTGAACAGTATGAAATTTCCACCGGATTCGATGTATGAAACATTCATCCTATTTAGCACACTTTGAACCCGCTCTCGTTCCACCACGATTTTTTCAATGTTAAGTTGCATTGATTCAAGGTTGTCGAGTAAGTTCAGCACTGCAGCGACGGTGAATTGGTTGACATTGTAGGGTGCTCTTTTTGACTCGATCCGCTCTATGTTGGATCTAGAAGAGATTGCAAAACCAAATCTCAATGCCGCAAGGCCATAACCTTTTGAAAATGTCCTGAGGACGATCAGATTGTTGTACTTTCGAATATAGGATAAAACCGATTCGCCACCAAAATCAATATAAGCTTCATCGACGATGACATATGCACTTGTACTTTCGAGAAGGTATAAGATCTCTGCTTTTTTTATGATTTGACCAGTGGGATTGTTCGGATTACAAAGAATAATGAGTTTTGGATTATATTTCATCGCATGTTGGATCATCAGTTTCATATCCGGAGAATAGGGAGGTTCCAGCTTGATTTCGACATATTTTGAATCTCTTAATTCACAGATTCGTTTGTATTCGCTAAATGTAGGTGCAAAACTGACAATCTCATCGCTTGCTGATGCTAGTGCGAATATAGTGCTTTGAAGGACTTCGTCAGATCCGTTGCCTAAACTGAGATTGTTACTGTCAACACCAATTGTTTTTGCTAGTTTATTCTTTAGCTTTGTATAATCAGAATCAGGGTAACGATTCAGATTGATATTTGCAAGACACTTGGCCCATTCAATCTGAGCAGGGTAAGGGTTTTCATTTTTTTCCAGCATGATTTCTGACCTCCAATGCATTTTTGTGTGCGGTCAATCCCTCAATTTCCGCAAATTCTTGAACTGAAGCATTTACTGAACTCAGTGCTTCCTCGGTATAATACAAATAACTCGGTCTCTTGATGAAATCATATACACCTAAAGGAGAAGAGAACCTTGCGGTACCATTTGTGGGAAGTGTATGGTTTGTTCCGGCGTAGTAATCGCCCAGTGTTTCAGGTGTATAGTGACCCAGGAAGATCGCGCCGGCATTGATCACGGTGTCAAGATAGTCAAATGGATTTTCTATTGCAAGTTCAAGATGCTCGGGGGCAATGGTGTTAGCAAAGTCAATGCATTCATCTAGAGTTGCGGCTATATGGATTTTGAAGTTCTGACCCAGCGCTTTTGATATGGTATCATCTCGTGACAATTTTGGCAGTTGAACATTCAACTCAGCAACGACAGAACTTGCGATATCTTGATCGGTTGTAATCAGAAAAAGACGTGCATTGGCATCGTGTTCCGCCTGGGCCATCAGGTCTGCAGCGATGAATACCGGTGATGCGCTAGAATCGGCTATCACAGCGATTTCACTTGGTCCGGCAATCATGTCAATGGCAACGTCTCCAAATACTATTTTTTTTGCCATGGTCACATAACGGTTACCAGGTCCGACAATTTTTTCAACTTTCTTGATGGATTCGGTTCCATATGTGGCAGCTGCAATCGCCTGTGCACCACCGACGCGATATATTTCCGTTATGCCAAGTCTATGGCATACATAGAGGACGTGTGGATCAAGTTCACCATTTATCCCTGGAGGGGAGAGGACTACGATTTCTTTTACACCTGCGATTTGAGCTGGTATGGCGTTCATTAGTACTGTTGAAGGATAGATTGCTGTACCACCTGGAATGTAAAGTGCCACTCTGTTCAGTGGAAGGATCCGCTGTCCCATGATGATGCCATGGTCCCTCTTGACTTCAAAGGCTTTGGGCAATTGATTGATGTGGTAGGCTGTTATATTGTCAATAGCTTCATCCACAGTTTTGATGAAAGAGGATGATACTTTCGATTCTGATTCAATAATCAAATCCTTTTCTACTCTTAAAGTTGTAATTTCCGATTGATCAAAAAGTCTTGTATATTCAAAAAGGGCAGAATCGCCTTCTTGTCTGACTTTACCAATAATACTTTTCACTTCGGCTTCAATGGTCTCACTACACATGGAGTATCTCCTTTTCCATATTTTTGAGTCTTTCAATCAACAAGTTAATTGCTTCAAATTTTGTTTTGTATGCAACTGAATTTGAAATCAAACGTGTGGATACATCTTCGATTTCTTCGATCACAATCAAGTTGTTGTCGCGGAGTGTTCGTCCTGATTCCACCAAATCGACGATGACATCGCTGATACCAACAACTGGCCCAAGTTCTACGGAACCGTTCAATTTTATGACAGTTCCAAGTTTACCAGAGTTCTTCAGAAATAATTCAGTGCTCTTTGGATACTTGGATGCTACCGTGACCCAAGTTTTTTCATAGTAGGCGTGTGTTGCGGGTCCGGCGAGGCAAAGTTTGCAACTACCGATTTTAAGGTCGAGTAGTTCATATCCATCAAATTCATATTCCTTCAGCACATCACTGCCGACAACGCCAAGTTCAGCGACTGCTGATTGAACATAAGTGGGGACATCGTCCGCTTTGACCAAAATGAACTTGAGCAGCATTGAACTGTCATAAAATTGCAGGCTTTTCTCGCTACCTGGTTCAATTGCTATGCCCAGGATTCTTAATTTTTCAAGAAAGGCATTTGCCACCCGTCCTTTTGAAAGTGCTATTGTTATCATGAAATCCTCCTAGTGAATGGATATGCTGGTGGGGTTAGAAGTGAGACGGCTTTTAAGTGCATCTGGACTGATTCGATAAGTCTCATTTTTTAATTGATCAATCACTTTGATGAACCCATCATTAAAATCTAGAATTTGATTCACCGATTTGAAATAATCACTCTGAAGTGCTATGCTGTAATCCTTTGGTCGCAAATTGAATTTGACTGAAAATCCTTTTGTCCTTAGCCAATTCGAGAAATCCAGTGCGGGATTGAATAGTTCCTCATCGTAGATGAGTACGAAATTAGTTCGATAGGTAGTCATAGTATTTTTCATTTTAATCACCTCAATTATATTTTTTATATCTATTGCTCCACCACAGGCTTCAAATTCATATCCAAATTGCTTTGAAAGATCATCGTATCTGCCTCCTTGTGCAACTGTTTTTCCGGTATCAACCGAGTAAATCTTGAAGAGAGGACCTGTGTAATACGATTTTGGGTGGGTCAGGCATAGATCCAGTGCAATTTTATCCTTTGTGATTTGCTCACTGTCCAAATTATGGATTCTGTTGATAATACTTTCAAGTTGGTCCAGTGATTCAACCAATTCAGGCGTTGTTGCCAATGTTTTGGCCTTTTTTATGACTTCAATAGGCGATCCTGTTAGAGCCAATAGCTTCTCAAGTGAAGTCCTCTGATAAAGCGATAAATCCTTTATGGACTCTACAGATCTTTTCCTAAGGGCTTTTTCAATGTCTGGAAGAACCGCATCTGAAAAGTTTAGGGATTTGATCAGTTCAGCAGTGAAATAGATGTGTCCGATATCCAAGTGAATATTTTGTACTCCTAGCTTATTGAGCACCATACAATGGAGAAGGATGATTTCAGCGTCGCTTTCTGTTCCAGAATTGCCATAATACTCGAAGCCACCTTGAAGCGACTCCTTTAAGCCAATCGGGGCATTGTGGTCCAGTGTAACGATGCTCGATTTGTAATAGGTTTTCAGGTAGCCATCACATAGAGGAGCAATCTGCTTTGTGGCATGTGGAGTCGGGTCACTTTTAAGTGAGAGCAGATCACCTGAGGGAGCCATTATTTTCACTGCATCTGTGTCCATTTTGTAGTTGTATTTTCCGAAAGTCTCAGTAAAGACGGCTTCATAGCCATATGATTTGGCAATTGTTTCTAAAGTTTGAAAAATATGGTTGGTTAGGGTAAATTCGTTCGCATTCAGATTCAGCATATTGCCTCCAAAAATAAAAAAATCATGTAGTGAGCGAACACCTACATGATTCTTAAAAATAAAAAACCACCATTAGATGCAAGCTCATTTCAAAGAGAAACAGAGCTTGCATGCCATGGTGGTCTAAGTTTATATTAGACACTAATGGTTACAAACCCTCTAATGGTGATGATGAAGTTGTGCGGAAAAAGCAATTTTAAATTTATTAAACATATCGCACCTCTTGTCTTTTTCAGAATATTAACACATGATTGGAGGATTGTCAACTCCATGGTATAATTAAACTATCAAATTAATTTTGGAGTCTAACATGAATCAAGTTGAAAAAGTATATGATGTCTTGAACACTCTGGACATTGAATATGATATCATTCATCATGATGCGGTCTATACAGTGGCTGATGTGAAAAAAAGCAAACTGGATTTTGAGGCTGTAGGATGCAAAAATCTTTTTTTGAAAGACAATAGGGGGAAAAACCACTTTTTGGTTATTGTGGAGTACGAAAAAAGTGTTGATCTGGATAGGCTCGGAATTCAAAACGGGTGGGGTAGATTAGGTTTTGCATCTGAAAGACGGTTGATGACTTATTTAGGATTGACTCATGGCTCCGTTTCTCCTTTTGGAATCATCAATAACGAGGATTGCTCAGTCAAAGTCGTTGTGGATGAATGCCTGCTGAGTGCGAAAAAATTATCTTTTCATCCAAATGTCAATACTGTGACGGTAGTCCTTTCCAGTGATGATTTAGTCAAGTTTTTAAAAAGCCGTGACAATGAAGTCCACTTTATTACTATACCTAGTAAATTATAGGGGGTGCCGATGAGATTCAAATTTTTTACGGTAAAGCAAAAGATGCTTTGGGTCCTGTTACCCCTGGTAATTTTAATTATTTTCCTGCTGATGGTTCTGGCCAATCAGTTGACTAAAAGTATTTTAATCAAAGAATATGAATCTCAGCGCAATTATGTGCAGGCCAATGCTGAACATGCGATGAGTCTGATTGACGCGGGTTTTTCAATGCTGGATTCCCAACTTGAGAAGGAAATGATCGAGGGACTTCTCGAGTATAAAAAGCTCTACGAGAGTACGACAGGTCCTGTAGAGCTGGAAATCATCAAAGAACAAATGGGGAATACATATGAACTCATAGTGATAGATGATACAAACACAATCATTGATTCAACAATGCCGGAGGCATTAGGGTTCAATTTTTCATCATTCAATACTGAATTGGGGGAAAAAATCAATGCGATCAGACTCGGAAATGAAATCGTACATGAAAAAATCAGGACCAATGTAGCAACAGGTTTGCTGACCAAGTTTTCATATATTTCAGCTGTTGATAACAATTTGATTTTGGAGATTGCCTATAACGACGCCTCGTTTGGCACTCTAGTCAAAAGACTTGATCCTGTTGAATCAATGAACCAACTGGCGGATTCCAATCCCAATGTCATGTCCATAAATGTGTATGATATTTACGGTTACCAAGTCGTCAACAGCGGAGAAAATCATGAACCTACAGATCAAAGTCTGGAGTTCGTCAAAAGAGCCATGGAAGAGTCAATGTTCGAACTGGTGGAAGGCGATGAGACCAAAAGAGTTTTATATATTTCAGATAATGGCATCAACCCGCTCAGCGACCACAGTCGAATTATTGAAATCACTTTCACCTCATCGGCAATCGACGCTGTACTAAGAAATATATTGATGATTGTTTTAATTTCTGGATTTATCCTTGTTTTAGTCGCAGTATTTTTAATTTACAACAGTATCGGCAAGGTTACATCCCCAATTACAAAATTATCAAAGGCGGCTCAAATGGTCGCAGATGGAAATTATGATGTGAAGGTGAGCGTTGACAATCAGGATGAAATCGGTAAATTGACAGAAGTGTTCAACACCATGATCATTAAAGTCAACAACGCCTATAGTGAAATCGAAAGTAAACTGAGAACCACCCTTATGTCAATCGGTGACGGATTTATCGCCACAGATAGTGAAGGTAAAATTGAACTGATGAACAAACAGGCTCAAACTCTGATTGACTGGCAACAAAGTGAGGCTTTGGGTAGACCTATAAGTGATATTTTCATACTTGAAAAGTCTCATGACTCAAATGGGTTCGAAAACCTTCAAACCAGAAAAGGCAAGAGTATTCCTATTGAGTATTCAGTGGCAAAAATCTATGGTAAAGAGGGGCAATCTCAAGGTCAGGTTTACGTTTTTAGAGATGTGACAGACAAAAGAGATAAGGCACAAGCGATTGAGTATTTGAGTTATCATGATCAATTGACCGGTCTTCTCAACAGAAGATTTTTTGAGGAAGAAATGGTTCGACTTGAAAGTTCTGAATACCTGCCTGTGACGCTTGTGATGCTTGATGTGAATGGACTCAAATTGATTAATGACGCTTTTGGTCACAATGCCGGAGATCAATTGCTCAAAACGGCTGCTGACATTATCAAGAACGGTTGTACTATAGACGGCACACTTTCTAGAATCGGTGGTGATGAGTTTGTACTCTTACTACCAAATACGGAAACGGTTGTGGCTGAGAATATTATGAAGGAAATCATCAAAGAAGCTGAAGCCTCTCAAACGGAGCCTGTGATTCTATCCATATCATACGGTGTTGCCACAAAAACGGATGAAAGCTTAAAACTTCATGATGTGTTCAAGATAGCTGAAGATCTCATGTACCGCAATAAACTCTCAGAAAGTCTGAGTATGCGCTATCAGATGATGGATGTTGTTCTGGCTTCTTTATACGGAAAAAGCGATCGTGAAAGGGAGCACTCTGAAAACGTCAGCAAGCTATGTGGACTGATGGGGTTTGCTCTTGGAATGGGTGTTGAAGAGATCACAATGTTAAAGTCCGCAGGACTGATGCATGACATCGGGAAGATAGCAATTCATATTGATTTATATGATAAGGAGAACCCGTGGACTCCGGCAGAACGTATGGAAATTGAAAGCCATTCGGAAGTAGGATATCAACTCCTGAAATCCATAAATGAGTTTTCAAAAATTGCTGAATTTGTATTGGCACACCATGAAAACTGGGATGGCACTGGATATCCGATGAGACAAAGGGGAGAACATATTCCACTAGAGTCGAGAATCATTGCGATTGCAAATTTTTATGATACAATTGTTAGGGAACAATTGGAAAGTGGTCAAGTTAATCGGGAAATTCTGATTGATGAACTTGAAAAAGCCAAGGGCATTCAACTGGACCCCGCACTTGTGGAAATATTTATTGAAAAAGTATTGAATAGAAAGTAGGAGAAATGGAAAATAGTTTTAACAATCTGGGATTATCCGACAACATATTGAAGTCGTTGAATGAAATGGGTTTTACTGAACCGACCGAAGTACAAAAGAGGGCGATTCCTCGAGTCATGAATAGAGAAGACCTCATCGTCATGTCAAAGACGGGTAGTGGAAAAACGGGAGCCTTTGGTATACCTATGCTTGAAATCATTCAAAAGAGTAGTGATGGACCACAAGGACTCGTTTTGACGCCTACAAGAGAGCTTGCAGTCCAAGTGGACACCGACATCAAGATGATGGCAAAGTTTACCGAAATGAGGACGACTGTAGTTTATGGACAACATAGTATGGTCAAGGAAGTGGAGCAACTCAACAAAGGCGTAGAAATTGTAACGGGAACGCCAGGCAGAGTTTTTGATCATATCAGACAAGGCAATCTGAACATGAAGAATATCAAGTTTTTGGTGCTTGATGAAGCCGATCGCATGCTTGATATGGGGTTTATCGACCAAGTGGTCAAAATCATCAAAACCGTTCCTAAAGAGCGGGTGACACTATTATTCTCGGCAACCATGCCACAAGAAATTCAAAAACTCAGCAAACAATATATGAAAGAGCCGTTTGTCGTGGAAATCGAATCTGATACATTGACAGTGGATTCCATTACGCAGATCTATTACAAGGTGGAAGCCAATGAAAAACGAAAGCAGTTGAATCGACTACTTACTGTGATGCAACCAGAGAGCTGCATAGTGTTTTGCAACACGAGATATGCTGTGGACAACATCAATGAGTTCCTTACTAGAAAAGGGTATAGTTCCAAGGCACTTCATGGTGCCAATACACAAAGTAACCGTATGCGATCCATCCAACAGTTCAAGAAGGATGCGTTTCAAATTCTGTGTGCTACAGATGTCGCCGCCAGGGGGCTCCATATCGATGACTTATCTCTTGTCATAAATTATGATGTGCCACTGGAAAAGGATAGTTACGTTCACAGGATTGGTCGTACAGGTAGAGCTGGTCATGGAGGCAAGGCGATTACTCTTGTTACCAAAGATGATCTTTTTACTATGTATGAAATTGAAGAACATGTTGGTGTACTGATAGAGGAAGGCACTCTACCAACCGATGAGGAAGTAGCAAAAGCACCTCGCCAAAAGATCAAGGTACAACCTGAAAAAGTGGTGACCAAAAAGCCGAAACCTGCACATGGTAAGCCAGCCCAAGGAAGGCCTACTCATTCAAAAACTGAGCAGGCAAAACCTGTGCAATCAAAACCAGCTCAAACTAGACCTGTGCAAGCAAAACCAGCGGTTCAGCCAAGACCAAGTTCAAATGCCGATGTCAAAAAAACTCAGCCCGTAAAGAAGGTGGAGCAAGTTAAGGTAGAACCAGTGAAGGTCGAGCAGGTTCAAAAGAAGATTTCATTGATTGACAAAATAAAGAAGGTATTTGGAAAATAAAAATCAGGACGCATAAATCAAATATGCGTCCTGCAGTTATTTTTTGCATGAATTTATATGTTCCAGTACGGATTTGTTGCTGGTGGATCCTGCGGATTTTTTACCTTCAATACTTGTGAAAGGCTCAAGAGCTTTGTAAACAGATTCATCAATCAAATCAGAATAAGTTTTGAGCTCACTGAGTGAAAGTTCTTCAATCGGCATGTTCTTATCAATACAATCCATAGTAATTTTTCCAGCTATCTCATGACACTCTCTGAATGGAAGTCCCTTACCAACAAGATAATCCGCCAAATCTGTGGCGTTTAAATACCCTTTCTTGACAGCCATTGCCATATTTTCCTTTAAGAAAATTGAGCTGGACAACATCTCTGAGAAAACAGTGAGACAAATATCAAGAGTTTCTACGGTATCAAAAAGACCTTCTTTATCTTCTTGCATATCCTTGTTGTATGCTAAAGGCAAGCCTTTCATTACAGTCAAAATACCCATTAAATTGCCGTACACTCGGCCAGTCTTCCCGCGAATCAATTCCGCTGCGTCAGGATTTTTCTTTTGTGGCATGATACTACTTCCAGTGGAGAACTGATCGCTGAGTTCAATGAATTTGAATTCTGTACTGGACCAAAGTATGATTTCTTCGGAGAATCTGCTAAGGTGCATCATAATGATTGATCCGACACTCTGAAGCTCGATGACAAAATCCCTGTCACTGACAGCATCCATCGCATTCATCGAATATTTCGAAAAGCCGAGTTGCTCTTTCAAGTATTCGCGGTCAGTCGCATAATTGACTCCTGCTAGAGCCCCCGATCCCAGTGGCATGACATCGACTCGTCTTTTTAGGTCGTTACATCGATCTAAATCTCTTGAAAACATTTCATAATAAGCCATAAGATGAAATGCCAAAGTGATAGGTTGCGCACGTTGCAGGTGAGTGTATCCTGGCATGAGTGTTTCCACATTCGACTCACTGATTTCGAGGAGAACTGTCATCAAATCATTCAGTCTTCCAGTCAGGTTGTCGAGAGCTTTCTTCACATATAACCTGAGATCCACAGCGACTTGATCATTGCGGCTTCTTGCTGTATGGAGTTTCTTGCTCAAACTTCCAACCTTTTCTGCCAGCAATGATTCGATATTCATATGAATGTCTTCATTTGCGATGGTCAACACAGCCTCACCAGTCTCGATTTCAGCCTGAATGATCCTTAACGCGGTAATCAGTTCAGACAATTCACTTTTTTCAAGGATTCCAATTTGGGCCAGCATTTTTGCATGAGCAATTGAGCCCTCTATATCCTCTTCGTACAACTTTTGATCAAATGTTATGGAAGCATTGAATTCATCCATCATATGATGTGTGGACTCTTTGAAACGACCGCCCCATAGTTTCATATTGCTACATCCTTTTTATAATAATTTGCCAAATCCTCTTCAGAATAGCCGCTTTCATAAAGAGATTCGTCAGCGTCAACGGTGGCTAGTGACTTGCCTGTCATCATTGATTTGATTTTTAGAGGTAATGTGAAAAGATTGATGAAGCCTTCGGCGTCGTATTGATTGTAGACATCATCTTCTCCAAAGGTAACGAATTCTTCGCTGTATAGAGAATTCGCTGATTGCGTTGCGATGACTTGGCAATTTCCCTTAAATAGTTTGAGTTTAACATCTCCTGTGACCAGCGTTTGTGTGCTGTCAACAAATGCATCAAGAGCAATCTTCAAATCAGAGAACCATAAGCCATCATAGACAAGTTCAGAATACTTGTTTGAGATTGTCTTTTTGAAGGACATGGTCTGTCGGTCCAAAACCAATTTTTCAAGTGATTTGTGGGCGCTATATAAAATCGTACCGCCTGGAGTCTCATAAACGCCTCGAGACTTCATACCAACAAGACGATTTTCTACGATATCAATGATGCCAATACCATGTTGACTTCCTATTTTATTAAGTGTTTGAATCAATTGTACTGGTTCAAGACTTTCTCCGTTGATTTTAGTAGGAATGCCTTGATCAAATGTTACGACGAGTGTAGTAGGAATATCCAGTCCTTTTTCTGGAGCCACACACCATTTGTAGACCGATTCAGGGTGAGATTGCCATGGATCCTCGAGATTACCACCTTCATGACTGATATGCCATAGGTTTTCATCACGTGAGTAGATGTCTTTTTTTGTGACTGTAAGTGGGATATCATGTTGCTCGGCATAAGCGATGCAATCTTCACGAGATTTTAGTTCCCATGTTCGCCATGGTGCTATGATCTTTAGTTCTGGTGCCAGAGCTTTGATGCCTGCCTCAAATCGAACTTGGTCATTTCCTTTTCCTGTCGCGCCGTGCGAGATGGCTTCAGCTCCTTCAAGTTTCGCAATTTCTACAAGTTTTTTAGCGATCAAGGGACGAGCAAATGCAGTGCCAAGTAAATAATCATCTTCATAAACTGCACCAGCTTTAATACCTTTGTAAAGGTAATCAACAACGAATTCGTTTTTGACATCCAAAACATACGCTTTACTGGCTCCTGTTGCAAGTGCCTTTTGCCATACTTTTGTATAATCCTCATTTTGACCGACATCGACGCAAACCGCGATAACTTCGTAATCAAATTCAACACTTAACCATTTCAAAATTACAGAGGTATCAAGACCTCCTGAATATGCAAGTACAACTTTCTTTTTCATAACTGCCTCCTTATTCTCAATTCGCTTTTGAGATTTTATATATTATTTTGATTAAATATGCAATTTGATGTAAAAAAATAATCCTTATAGGTTAAGGATTATATTATGATCTTATGCATAAAAAAATCCACATTTCAGTGGATTGATAGCTTGTTTCATACGATGAATGCACCTGAAATCCTCTGATTTCTTGGGACGAATTTCTCCGCGGTACCACCCAAATTAGCATTAAGCTCTCTCGTTATCAGTACGGACATGTTGTCGATACTTATTCCCTTTAACGGTGGACATCCGGCTCACCTTACTGGATACTTCTTGTGAGCTGCTTGAAAAAGTTCTCAATACTTTTGCTTCGTATGAGCTTACACCAACCTCATATCGCTGAACCCGCGCCAATATATTTTCTTTTCCTCAAACGCATTTAATTATGAACTTGTGGTTAATTATACAGAAGAGTGTATTTGTTGTCAACACTAAATTGCAAATTCATTACAATGATGATACAATTACTGAAAAACTAATACTATAGGAGTGTTTGGTCATGAATATTCAGATATTTGGCAAAAAAAAATGCTTTGAAACTCAGAAAGCTGAACGATATTTTAAGGAGAGGCGCATTAAATTTCAGGCAATAGATGTTTCGAGGTATGGTATGAGCAAAGGCGAGTTTGAGAATATCAAAAGAGTAGTCGGACTGGATGCACTACTCGATAAAAGCTGTGATTTGTATTTTCAGAAGAACCTCGATAAGATCCGTGGAGCTGAAATGATTCATGAGATCATGCTTGATAACCCAAAACTTTTTAAAACGCCAATCGTAAGAAATGGCAAACAAGCGACTGTAGGATTCTGCCCCGATGTTTGGGCAACGTGGGAGTAACGCACAAATTAGAAATCAGGACTTAAAGACTGGAAGGACCATAATATGAATGAATTTCCTTCACTTACAAAATTTCAAGAAATGCTTGAAGAAATAATCGATGAGATTCCAAGTGAGTTTTTCACTGATCTCAGCGGTGGAATTGTGCTTCAAGACCAAATCAAATTTCACGCTGAAAGCAAGCCGAATCAACCGCTTTGCATAATGGGAGAATATCATCGAACCGTACTTGGGAGCCAGATAAAAATATATTATGGCTCATTCAAACGAGTTCATAAAAATATTGAGTTACAGGATCTGTATGAAAAACTAAGACAGACAGTGATCCATGAATTCACCCACCATCTCGAGCATCGTGCAGGACTAAAAGATCTTGAAATAAAAGATAAGAAACGGCTTGAATCGTATCGCACTAAACAATGATAACGTGGTATACTTAAAGAAAATCCACAAAGGGGATTGTCATGGATCGATTATGGTACCTGTCACAAATTGAAATGTTGGAAGAATTCACTGACGATGAAAACATGGCTATGCATGAGATGCTCAAGCAAGTCCAATTTTCGAAAGGTTCGGTTGTTCAGTTGCCGAATACGCCGCTTGAAGGGTTGTTTTTTATCAGAGAAGGCAAGCTCAGGCTTTTTAAAATCGATGATCAAGGAAACAACTATACAGTTGGCATTTTAAGTAAAAACTCATTTTTCGGATGGTCGACACATTTTTCTCTGGGTACTGAATCCGTAGGTATCGAGGCACTTGAAGCGACCATGATTTCAGGTTATGATGCTGAGGCATTCAACAAGTTTCTTGTTGAAAAGCCCGATTTGGTGACTCAGATTCTTGATCTTGTCAGCAAGGGAAAGGTTATTCAGGAGGAAATGCTTGTAGCTATGTCAAAAATGGACTTGAAGTCCAGGCTCATGTATTGGCTTGAACAGCTCGCACTTTATCACGGAAGTGATGTGGGCAATTATGTGACCATCAACCTCAAATTGACTCACGAGGATCTCGCCCATATGATTGATGCAAGCGTGGATGAGATCAAAAGCAATCTACAGATTTTAGCCAAAGAAGGATTGATCATATCCGGTTTTATGAAAATTAGTTTGAAAAAGTAAAATAAAAACAAGAGCAAAATACGCTCTTGTTTTTATTTTAAAAACAAGTCTTAATGATTTCAAGCATTATATTAGGGATCACTTCATAAACATCTTTAGTGAATACACGTTCGGTGACCTTATGGAGGTCCTTTCCCCATGGACCAAGGTTGATGATTGGCATATCCAGTGTTTTCAGTTTGCCAAATGGTATCCTATATAAGGTATCCCATCCAGGACTGTTGGATTTTATACATTCAATATCCGCATCATTTCCTGACCAGGTCGCATAAGACAAATCCGAAATGCCCATGAAAAAACCTTTCGATTCGTATTCGATATTGTATTTTTCCATTGAGATCTTATTGATCAGTTCTTCCATTGAAAAATGCAATTTTTTGGAGGTGAAAGAGTTGTTGACATGCGGGTAGTAGGGACCGGAAAGCGCAATGACAATTGCTGGACCTTCAAGATCGATCCAATCCGTTATGAATTCAATCAATCGGGTTGAAGCTTCTGGTAATGTAATTGAATTCTCTCTCAGTTTATCAAGCAAAGACTCTTGGTATACCTCATACTCTTGTTCAAACCCGTGATCTTTGGCATGCATGGCCATATCATAGATATCTTGAAATGTGAAAACTCTAGGATTAAAACTGATTTCATCGGGAGTCTCACCGGTCAGAGCACAATAATTTTCATAAGCATCCTGAAAGTGAATCAATGTATCCCTCATGGTGCGTTTGGAAACAGAAACGAGCTTTGACATGATGCGCTGTGGAGATCGTGTGAAAGTCAACCAGTTGAAGTATCCGGTTGCGGCTTCAGGAATAGAGGCGTCATAAGCTTTTTTTCTATCTTTTAGATTGACCCAAACAGGGGGTGGTGTTGCTTCGTTGCCATGTTGGTCACAAAAATCGACATTGAGTTCTGTTTTGCGTTGAAGATCAGCAAGAATGAGTGATGGGTTGAAACCTGCGAAAGGATCGCCAATATGACTCTTGACACCTTTTACATAAAGTACCGGCATGATTTTTCCAACTGAACCTTCATGGAATATTGCCTTGGTTTTGTTTTGATTGAAATAGGGTTCGCTATTGATTGTAAGAACATAATCCAGACCATACTCATCTCTGAGTTTTGTGATTTGTGAGACTGCTCTTAACATTCCTTTTGATAAAGACTCTTCATCAGGGACACTGATCAACAATACATTGCCTTCAAAATTATCAAGTTCCGAAAAATGGGCACAAAGAGACAATTGGATTGCCGCCCCCGATTTCATGTCTGCAGAACCTCTTCCGAATGTCCATTCACCGGATTCCAAATCTGCTCTCACGGAATGGGACAAGTTTCTTTCTGCCATGGCAACGGCAAGCTCATCGGGTCTGAGCGCCAAAGCTTTTAGCTTGCCATATTCTTCAATATCTATAGCGTCGTGATGATGGATCATGATGACGGTTTTACTTCCGGTACCCTTGACGAGTGCCCATACAACATTTCTGCCATAAGGATCATCTGCCAGTAATTCTGTACCGCATAATTCAGGGTGGGCTTCAAAGTAAGGTTGCTCCTTGATCCAATTCAATATTTGTTCTGAAATATATGTCTCACGAAGCGAGCCTGTATCACTTTGTGTCGCCATCAATCTTAAAAACAATGATTTAATCTGTTCTTCAAACATAAATGCTCCTTTCTTGTTCCGGTTAGGTTTCCATTATAACATACTTTGGAATGACGCTTTGTTTGAACTGAAAAAGGGTATAATCAAATAAGACAATATTTATGATTATAAGAACATGGGTGGTATTCAATGGGGAAATTTTTGGGGATGATCAAAAATTTAAGTTTGGCACTCACCATCGGGGTTGTAGTGGGAGTAGTCTCTGTGATTTTTAATCTTGTGATTGAGGGTGGAGTGGAACTGTCTAAAAACATGTTGCTGGATAAGGACGATTTTTACTTCATATTGCCTTTGCTTGGTGCAACAATGACCATGGGTATTTATGGTCTTTATTTGAAAGATGACCACACAGGTCTTGGTATTGTTCAGGTTCTTGTTGAATTAGAACAAATTAAAACGCATTTGATGCTTCCGTTCAGAGTGTTTATTAGGGTGGTCAGCGCGGTAGTCACATTGATATTTGGATTCTCTGCCGGTCGATTTGGGCCTATAGTTCATTTGGGGGCTGCAGTCGGTTCAAACGTAGGTTATCTATTTAAATTGTCATCGTCGCATGTGAGACTATTGATTGGTTGTGGCGCTGCGGCAGCAATAGCTGCGGTCTTTAAAATGCCTTTATTTGCTGCTGTTTTTGTGCTCGAAGTGCTCTATAAAAAACAATTCGCCAATTATTTCGCGCCAGTAGTGTTGTCGGCTGTTGTTGCTACTTTACTCGGAAATTACATTCAGGGACCGATGCAGGATTTTGACTTTGCATATAAACAAGGAATTGCCTTGAATGACCTTATGGTTTATGTAATTTTCGGACTGATTATGGGAATTGTGGGAATACTGTACATACTTTCAATAAATCATTTCACGGAGTTGTTTGGAAAACTGAAGAACATTTATATCAGACTTGTTATTGGGGGGTTGATTATTGCGGGTATTGGGCTCTTTTTCCCTCTCAATTTCGAACTGCACGAAAATACGACTTTGAGGATTCTGAATGGAGAATTTGGGATTGGTGTTTTGATTGCCATAGGACTAATAAAATTATTGGCTACTGGAATCACGCTTGGTAGCGGTTATGTAGGAGGAAATTTTTATCCGGGAATAACAATTGGAGCAGGCTTAGGGATGGCCTTCGGAAAGTTCATTGAGCCAGCCGGCGAAAACCAAATATTCGGAGTGCTTGGAATGGGTGCCCTAATTTCCAGTTATCTCAATGCCCCAATCGCAGGTATTGTGTGGATTTTGGAATATTCTAGACATTTCGATTGGATGATTCCAGCACTTATCGTATGTTCTCTTTCAGTTTCAGTCACTTATCATTTATTAGGAAAGGATATTTTTTCTAAGTCGTACGAAAGTACTATGAAACAGTTGAAATAAAGATAAGTTTGTTTAATTTTTATCATAATTTTAAGCAAATCTTAACTTTTAAAATATATACTTGAAAAAGTGTAATAGTTAACCTCCATAAGTCGTTATATGTAGTAAAGGGGGCGACATTTCAAGTATGAACAAAATTACTTTTTTAAAGATTTGTATGATCATTACATTATCAACATTTTTAAGTGCTTGCTCAATGAGCGGGAAAACCGTCGATCAAGATTTTGAGCATAATTTCACCAAGCAGAGAAACCACGTACAGTCAGGTCGTGTCCTTGAAGATCAGGGAGATGTCTATTTTTCTGTTTTAAGTGAAACCACATATGATAAGCAAAAAACACCGACATATCATGGTTCGATATTCCGAACGGACACAAAGGGAAATCAACTGGTTGAGATTGCTGATCACTACGCTTCTTATATGACCATACATAATAATTGGCTATATTTTTCCTCTGAAAATATTTATAGAATGCCTAAAGATGGAGGGAAAATTGAACTTTTGATATCAGGTAGTGATTTGGAATTCACAATCCATAAAAATAAAATATATTTTGTGGATAAAAGTATTGAAGATGGTATCTATGAATCCAGTTTGGATGGTTCATCGCAAAAGAAACTTTTTGATGGTGGTGCTTCCAATCTGACAGTTATCAGGGATATTATTTATTCTGTTCGTAAAGCTGACTTCAAACTACATGCCACTTCAATAAGGAACAATGAAAGCAATAGTGTCATCAATGCCTCTGTGACTCAGTACTGTATTGATGATCAACACGTCATCTATACAGGTGACGGGCTTTATATCCAACCACTTAATGAAGGGGCCAGTACCATAAAGATTGATGATTTTGTGAGCACGTTCAATTTACATGGAGATTGGGTCTACTACATTAGTGCGGTTGAAGGTGAGGTGCTTAAACCAACACTCATAAAAGCTCGACGTGACGGATCAGAAAGAGTCACTTTGCTTGATAAAGACATGAGTTATTATGATATGGAGATATACATCGCGGGAAACTGGATATATCTTTTCAATCCATATGAGGCGGATCAATTCATTCGGTTGAGTTTGGATGGTGGGGAGCTAGAAGTGCTTAGACTGGGGAAAGATTATAAAGGTGGAAGCGCTGTTGAGATAATAAATAAGAGCCTGTAATATTTTTGCGAAGCAAAAAATTACAGGCTCTTATTTATCGCGCTAATAAGTTTCCGAAGGAAACTTATTAGCGCCTCAGTTGACAGTTCGAGATGCTGGAGAGGAAAATAATTGACATCATGCTGTATGATGTTGAATATATGTACATGGCCTCCTTATTTCAGGCTAGTATAGTTTCGCTACGCGAGAACCATACCTACGCCCAATGTTTCGTTTCACAAAACATTGCAACACAACGTCGCCCAATATTTCCGCAAAGCGGAAATATTGTAACTACGCGGAACATAAGAGCATGCTTAGCATACGTGTCTCGAAAATACTACTGAGATCGCTAATAAGTTTCCGCAGGAAACTTAACTACGCGAAATATAAGATTGCGCGATGCGCAATCTTATATTCAAATGGTCCACTCATTATGAATAATACCAATAAGTTTCCATTCGGTTCCGACTTCTTCAAATACAAGGATCAGACTACGCCAATCCATCCCTTCATACTGTGGATCAAATCCTGTGAAATGGAATTCGACAAACTCACCTGTAGGGTAGACATCACCGATGTTCACAAGTGTGTTGCCAAATCCGACTATGGAATTGATTCCAATGATCTCAGGATTAAGAAAGTCTTGGTCGTAAATGAATCGATTGTAATAGTCCGCAAAATTGAACTCAATTGGTTCACCGCTACCATCAAATGAACCCCATGTCAAAACTGCGGGATCACTCATAAGTGTTGGAAAGCTTTGTGATGCAAACACCAAATCAGTCTGGGTGTTGACGTAAGAATATGGTGAGAATCGAACCCCATCATTTGGATGAACCCAATTCTGTAAACCTGTGAAATCTTCAGCTTCAATCAGTTCCATGACCTCAAGAGCAGAGGTGATGAGTGAAGTCGAAATTTGTTCAGGCTCTTCTGTGACCACTTGGCTTTCAAGAAGGGCTATTTGATTTTCGAGTTCGACTATTTGATTCTCATATGTGGATATTTGACTCTCAAAAGCAAGTATTTCTTCATTGAGTTCATTAATTTCATTTTCAAGATCAGCGACCGTATCCGGTTCATTTTCACTGTTTGGATCAGTCTGATTGTCACTACATCCTATAAGCAATAATGACATAAGTGTAAAGACGAGTAGTAATTGCATTATTTTTTTTTGCATAAAATTACCTCCTTGATTTTATTATACCCATTTGGATTGTATCACAAAAATTAAAATGATATAATTTTTGTTACTATGGTAAAGACGAAAGGATATTAGAATGATTATTTCAAAGGATGACAAGACATATTTGGTGAGAATGGTACAGGATTATTTCGAGAGAGAGCAGATGGAGAGTATTGGGAATATTGCTTCAGAACAGCTTATCGATTTCATGATGGATTATTTAGGACCAATTGCGTACAACGAAGGGGTCAAAGATGTCCATAAGCTTATCAAAGCGAACCAAGACCATTTAGAGGATGAAATTTATGTACTTGAAAAACCATCCAAAAGATAAGGGGTGATAGGCATTGATCAGAAATATTGAACTCAGTGATGCCAAACAGATTTGTGAATTATACAATTTCTATGTGGAAAATGCAGTTTGTACATTCGAAATGGACCCTGTCTCTGTGGAAGAAATGACAAAAAGAATTGAAAACATAACAGAGTCTTATCCTTGGATTGTTGCTGAAGAAGATGGCTTGATTATAGGATATGCTTATGCTGGAAAATGGAAAGAACGTAGTGCCTATAAATTTACAGTAGAAGCTTCTGTGTATATAAGATCGGGATATGAAGGCAACAGACTCGGAACTACAATGTACACATCATTGATCAGAAGGCTGAGGGCACAGGGGATTCATGCTGTAATCGGTGGTGTTGTATTACCAAATGTTCAGAGTGAACGATTACATGAACGTTTAGGCTTTAAAAAGATCGGGTTCTTTTCAGAAGTTGGCTACAAATTTGACGGGTGGAGAGATGTTGGATACTATGAATTGATTTTGAACTGAATCTTAAAGCGGAGGAGAACATAATGGAATACAATGAGATGATTGAAAGGTTTGAATACTACAAATCAAAGTTTATCAAGAAACAAAACCAGACACTAAAAATAAATATCTGGATCAGCTATCTGAAAAAAATCATTCAAATCAAAGAAACATCAGAACTCAGAAGCAACACGGACGAGCTGATTCAAAACGCTTTCAATCTGCTTTCCATCTATATTCATGAAAGACCAACAGACAACAAACTTAGGAAAGAATATTTACTCGCATTTCAGGAAATGATGAAACATTCAAAAAAAGAATATGGACTCGTTGCAAAAGGTTCATTTGTTGGGATGTTTATGGCAGTGGGTATGTCAGTGGGGCTGGCTATAGGAATGGCAATTTTTTCTACGGACAATGCCCTTTATAGCACCGGTATTGCATTCGGAATGGTCGCTGGAATAGTGATTGGGAATGCTAAAGAAAATCAACTTCAGCAGCAAGGCAAGTTGTTCTAGTAGAGAGGAATAAAGATGGGTTACATTTACGATTTGAGGAAAAAAGTTGGAACCAGACCGATTATATTGACAGGCGTTGCATTAATTGTCCTCAATGAAAATGGGGAGTTGTTGCTCCAAAGACGTACGGACACCGGAGACTGGGGAACACTTGGTGGTTCTATTGAACTCGGTGAGAGTTTTGAGGAAGCTGCTCTCAGAGAGCTTTACGAGGAAGCTGGACTTGAGACAAAAATTGAGAATCTGAAGTTTGTCACCGTTTTGTCCGGACCGGACATGTATTTTAAATATCCAAATGGAGATGAAGTTTTTAATGCTCTTGTTGTCTATGAAATCACAAAAACGGAAGGTATCCCACATGTGAATGATGATGAAGGATTCGAAGTGAAATACTTTCCGTTGAATGAAATTATCGATGATCTGAATCCTATGGCTAAGATCATACTTAAAAGATGTGGTTATTATAATCTATAATCAGAGCATTTTATGGAAGATGATATCATCCACATAAAGTCCGGTTTTTAAATCCATGTGATGCATCAAAACCTTACCTCCGAGTGTAAAGCCCAATTTTTCAATGGCATGAAGTGAGGCGCTATTATCGCTATAAACATAAATTCTAGCGATGGTGACGCCTCTTTTTTTCATTTCGGAAAGTGAAAAATTGGTGAGTTCAGCTGCTAATCCTTTACCACGTGCATCGGGGTGAATGGCTGCTGTCAGAAAAGCGGCATGCTTTTTTTCATCGGTCATTTCACGTTTGCCTCGAACAACACCGAGAAGCTTATGGTCATCATCCATCGCAACATAAGTAAGATGAGCAGGATTATCTACCCAAGATTTTATAATTTCCTTTGATTCTATTTCTGCAAAAGAGACCTCAGCCCCTTCTGTCCTCAAGTGGACGAACAAATCCCAAACCTGTGGAATATCCTCTTTTTCAAGTGATCTGTATACCATTTTAGTGCCCTCCTTACTGATTTCATCTAGAATGATAATAACATATAAATGCTTGATTAGTAATCTGAAATATGCTAAAGTGATTTTGAACTTAATAAGATCCATTGCTAGGGGTGCTGCATAGCGGGCAGCTGAGAAAAGAAACCTATTTTTTTACCCTTCGTACCTGATCCAGATCATACTGGCGTAGGAAAGCTGATAATCGTTTGAATTATTTTTGAACGCAAAACGCGACCCTAGGGTCGCGTTTTTTTATTCAGCCCTTCGCACAAACCAAGGAGGCTACTGATGAACACAATGAGTTACACCACACAAATGGATGCCGCAAAAAAAGGCATAGTTACCGAAGCAATGCACCATGTCGCCAAAACTGAAAATGTTGACGCGAACTGGCTCATTCAAAAGGTGGCGGAAGGCAAAATTGTCATTCCCGCAAATATAAACCATAAATCACTGATTCCTGTCGGCGTCGGCGAAGGCCTTTCGACAAAAATCAACGTGAATTTGGGAATCTCAAAAGATGTCAATGATTATGACGCAGAAATGACAAAAGTGAAAAAAGCTCTTGAACTTGGTATACATGGCATTATGGATTTAAGCAATTACGGTAAAACAGCTGAGTTTAGAAGAGCCTTAATCGATGTTTCAACGGTCATGATTGGTTCAGTACCAATCTATGATGCCCTTGGATTCTATGAAAAAGATTTGATCGACATAAAACCGGAAGAGTTTCTGGATGTTGTTGAAAAACATGGTGAGGATGGTGTCGATTTTGTAACGATTCATGCCGGTGTCAACAAGCATACAGTACAGACTTTCCTCAATAATCCAAGATTGACGAATATAGTTTCAAGAGGTGGATCGCTTATATTTGCATGGATGCAACTTACCGGCAATGAGAACCCTTTTGTTGAATATTATGATCGTTTGCTCGATATATGCGAAAAATATGACATCACTTTAAGTCTTGGTGATGCAATGAGACCAGGATCGATAGCGGATGGTACTGATGCTTCCCAAATATCGGAACTCATTGCACTTGGTGAGCTGACAAAAAAAGCATGGGCGAAAAATGTTCAAGTAATGATCGAAGGACCAGGTCATATGGCAATTGATGAGATAGAAGCCAATATGCTTCTTGAGAAAAAACTTTGTCATGGTGCACCTTTTTATGTGCTGGGACCACTTGTAACCGATGTCGCTCCTGGTTATGACCATATCACTGGTGCCATAGGTGGAGCTCTCGCGGCCAGCAAAGGTGCCGATTTTCTTTGCTATGTCACTCCAGCGGAACATTTGAGATTACCAACTCTTGAAGATATGGTGGAAGGTATAATGGCTTTTAAAATCGCTGCACATGCAGGTGATATCGGCAAGAAATTACCTGGGGCAAGAGAGTGGGATAACAAGATGAGTGCTGCGAGAAAGGCCATTGATTGGGAAGCGATGTTCAATCTCGCGATCGATCCCGAAAAGGCACGAAAGTATCGTGCGGATAGTCAACCGGAGGAAGAACATTCATGTACTATGTGCGGCAAGATGTGTGCAATGAGAACGCTCAATAAAGTAATGAACGGAGAAGCCTTATGAAGCGTACACAAAAAATCACACTTTCTGGTGTGTTGATTGCACTTGGTGTGGTCTCAGGTTCTGTTCTTTACATTCCTATTGGAGTCATCAAAGCTTTTCCGGTACAACATATGATCAACGTACTTTCGGCTATTCTTCTCGGTCCGTTTTATGCGGTTGCTAACGCATTTTTGATTTCACTCATCAGAAATATGACGGGCGTTGGAAGTTTGCTTGCATTTCCAGGGAGTATGATCGGAGCACTCGTTGCATCGCTCTTATATAAAAAATGGGAAAAACTTGGACTCGCATTTTTGGGAGAGTGGATTGGAACCGGCATAATTGGGGGTGTTGTGGCATCACTTATGGCGAAAGTCTTGCTTGGATCCACTGCAGGAATGTCTGTGTTCCTCACTTCATTTCTTGCCAGCAGTTTCGTTGGTGCCAGCATCGCAGTAGTACTGTATGGCGTACTAATGAAAACCGGATTGATGGCGTCACTAAAGAGAGAGAACTTATGAAAACCGTTCTGACTATTGCGGGTTCGGATCCTACAAGTGGTGCTGGAATTCAATCGGATATATTGACCATTTATCAAAATGGTGCATACCCATTTTCAGTTGTGACCTCCATTACCAGTCAAAACGCTGCGGGAGTCGTGAATAGGTTCGATTTGGATGCAAACATCGTCAGAAGCCAACTTGAAACTTTGCTTGAGACTCACTTGCCCGATGCAATCAAAATTGGTATGTTGGGTTCTGCGCAGAACTATCAAATGGTACATGAAGTGTTGATGTCGAGATTTCCAGATGAAAAATTGCGTCCACCAATCATATTGGATCCTGTGATGGTATCCACGAGCGGTAAATCATTGATGGATGATGAAGGCGTAGATGTTCTTATTGAAAAACTTATGCCAATAGTCACATTATTGACACCGAATTTAATGGAATGTGAACGATTGTTTGCTCATAAAAAATCTCTGGATATCCACCGTCCCCCTTGCAATATATTGGTCAAGGGGGGCCATTCAACTGGTGATTGCACGGATCGACTTACGCTGACAACAGGAGAAACATTTTTATGGACGTCACCTAGAATCAAAACCACTTATGATCATGGTACCGGATGTACGCTATCTTCGGCGATTGCTGCAAACATGGCTGTGGGGCAAACCT
>JAWSUW010000012.1:0-33304 GCA_033549245.1 Bacillota bacterium
ATCTTCAAAATCCTTGATTGGAACGATAGCGTTCACTTTTTCATCCGATTCAAGTGGCAAAAGATTTACTATAGCTGTACCTTTTGAAATTCTAGATCCATCAGGAATTCTATAAGCTTTTAGGCGATATACTTTTCCAAAGTTTGTGAAGAACAGGAGATAATCGTGTGTGGATGTAGTAACTATATCCTTCACAAAATCCTCTTCTCTGGTTGAAAGACCAGTTTTTCCTCTTCCTCCACGTTTTTGTGATACGTACTCGCCAGTGGATACCCTTTTGATGTATCCTGCGTGTGTCAGAGTGATGACTACCTCATCTTCCTCAATCATATCTTCATAGTCTATCTCATCAGGACTAATACTGATTTCTGATCTTCTTTCGTCACCATATGTCTTTTTGATTCTTAGTAAGTCTTCTTTGATGATTTGAAGTAACATGGATTCATCATCCAAAAGTAATGTGAGATAATTGATCAACTTAAGAAGTTCCTGATACTCGTTTTCAATTTTTTCTCTTTCAAGTCCTTGGAGTCTACGCAGTCTCATGTCTACTATAGCTTTTGCCTGAATTTCTGAAAGTGCAAATTTTTCCATTAATTTTGGTTCGGCATCATTGTAAGAACTTCTGATAATTCTTATGATTTCATCTATGTTGTCTATGGCAATTCTAAGACCTTCCAAAATATGGGCACGATCTCTTGCTTTTTTCAAATCATATAGAACACGTCTTCTTTCAACAACTTTTTGATGCTCAAGATAAGCAACTAAAATTTCTTTGAGATTCAGTACTCTTGGCTCTCCATTATGGAGCGCTAAAAGGATCAAACTGTATGTCGTTTGAAGCTGTGAATTCTTATAGAGTTGATTGACTATTATATTGGCATTGACATCTCTTCTGAGTTCAATGACAATTCTAATTCCGTTTCTATTACTTTCATCTCTAAGGTCGGTTATACCATCTATTCTCTTGCTCTTTACCAGCTCGGCAATGCCTTCAATCAATTTGGATTTATTGACCTGATAAGGAATTTCTGTAACAATGATCCTTGTTTTTCCATTTTTCATTTCTTCAATTTCGGTCTTGGATCTTAATATAAGTTTACCACGGCCTGTTCTATAAGCGCGTTTTATTCCTTCAACGCCTACAATTTCAGCACCTGTTGGAAAATCGGGTCCTTTGATGACTTCCATAAGTTCAAAGACATCAGTGTCCGGATTGTCAATTAGTTTGATGGTTCCATCTATAATTTCACCTAAATTGTGTGGTGGAATGGATGTTGCCATACCAACTGCTATACCATTTGAACCGTTGACAAGCAAATTGGGAAATCTACTTGGTAAAACAACAGGTTCTTTTTCTGACTCATCGAAGTTGGGTCTGAAATCTACAGTTTCTTTTTCAATGTCCTTTAGAAGTTCTCCTGAAAGTCGGGTCATTCTTGCTTCGGTATAACGCATTGCTGCTGCGCCATCACCGTCAATCGAACCGAAGTTACCATGACCATCCACAAGAAGATATCTCATAGAGAAATCTTGTGCGAATCTTACCATGGCGTTGTATATGGATGAATCACCGTGAGGATGATACTTACCGATGACTTCACCGACAATACGAGCGGATTTTCTATGTTGTTTATCATGTGTGAATCCAACATCGTTCATTGCATATAATATTCTTCTATGAACAGGTTTTAAACCGTCACGAACATCTGGAAGCGCACGGCTTACAATAACGCTCATCGCATAGTCCATATAGGATTTTTTCATTTCATCCATTACATCTATAAGGATGACCGTTTCGTTTTCATTCATTGAATTATTCACTTCTTCTAGTGAATCATCTATTACATTGTTTTGATCGTCACTCAACGCTTTATCCTCCTAGATATCAAGATTTTTAACATACTTGGCATTATTTTCAATAAATTCTCTTCTTGGCTCTACTTTTTCACCCATTAGCGTTGAGAATATCAAATCGGCCTCAATTGCATCATCCACTGTCACTTTCATGATTGTTCGAACACTTGGATCCATTGTAGTTGACCAAAGTTGCTCGGCATTCATCTCACCAAGACCTTTGTATCTTTGAATGGTGATGCCTTGTCTACCAATTTCAGTAAGTAAATTATTCATTTCCTTATCTGAATAAAGATAATATATATTTCTGCCTTTTTTCACTTTGTAAAGTGGAGGAATGGCTATATAGATATGTCCTTGTTCTATAAGTGGACGCATAAATCTAAATAAAAATGTCAATATAAGTGTTCTGATGTGAGCACCATCGACGTCGGCATCCGTCATTATGAATATTTTGCCATATCTCAATTTGGTGATGTCAAATTCATCACCGATACTGCAACCTATAGCTGTTATCAATGCTCTGATTTCTGCTGAACTGAATATTCTCGAAAAATTGGCTTTTTCAACATTCATGATCTTGCCTCTAAGTGGTAAGATAGCTTGAATATTTCTGTCTCTTCCCATTTTTGCAGATCCACCCGCAGAGTCTCCCTCGACAATATAGATTTCAGTTTTCATAGGATCTCTTTCCGAACAATCGGCAAGTTTGCCTGGAAGCGTCATGCCGTCAAGAGCACCTTTTCTTCTGGTAAGTTCTCTTGCCTTACGTGCAGCTTCTCTAGCTTTAGCAGAAGTCAAACATTTATCTATAATCACTTTGGCGTGATTTGGATTTTCTTCAAGATAAATTTGAAGCATCTCAGATACTGCTGACTCCACTACTCCTCTTATTTCACTGTTTCCAAGTTTTGTTTTAGTTTGACCCTCGAATTGAGGATCCTCGAGTTTGACAGAAATTATGGCGGTTAAACCTTCGCGAACATCTTCACCAGTCATATTTTCATCTTTCTCTTTGATGAAACCTTTTTTTCTGCCATAATCATTGATTACACGTGTCATAGCAGCTCTAAAACCAACAAGGTGCGTTCCACCTTCTTGTGTACCAATGTTGTTGGCGAATGTGAAAACATTTTCTGAATAACCGTCTGTGTATTGCATAGCAATTTCCACGTTGTTTACATCATTGTTTTGCTCTGCATAGATGACATCATCATGTATTGCATTTCTATTGACATTCAAATATTTCACAAATTCCTTGATTCCGCCCTCATAGAAGAATTGTGAAGTTTTTGGCACTTCACCTCTCAAATCGGAAATATTGATGGCCACACCTTTGTTCAAAAATGCCAATTCTCTAAGTCTTGACTCAATAATTGTAAAGTCATAATCAAGGGTTTCAAAAATTAAGTGGTCTGCTTTGAAAGAAGTTTTTGTTCCTGTGACTGAATTATTGTCCACTTCTCCTATAACATGCAATTGCTCTTCAGTTTTTCCTCTTTCAAATCCAATTCTATGAATTTTGCCATCTCTTTTGACTTCTACTACGAACCATTCTGAGAGTGCGTTAACTACAGATGCGCCTACTCCATGTAGTCCACCGGATACCTTATAGCCTCCGCCCCCAAACTTTCCTCCTGCATGAAGTACTGTATGGATAACTTCAACTGCTGGTAATCCCATCTTATGATGCATATCAATAGGCATTCCACGACCATCATCTTCAACTGTGATGATATTCTCGGGCTCTATGGATACATTGATTGTTTTACAGTGACCAGCCAATGCTTCATCTATACTATTGTCCACTATTTCGTAAACGAGATGATGAAGTCCTCGTGAACTTGTAGAGCCAATGTACATACCAGGTCTTTTTCTAACGGCTTCCAAACCTTCCAAAACCTGAATTTGATGTGCTTGATTTGACATTTTTTCAACCTCCTAATGGCCAATAACATTTCCATTTTTTATTTTAATTATTTTAGAATCATTGATGTAATCATCTAAAAGATTTTTTATATCTGTTGTAGTTATGATGGTTTGAACCCCCTTGATCGCATAGATCAAATCTTTTTGTCTATTGATATCCAGTTCACTCATGACATCGTCGAGCAGAAGAATAGGGTATTCGCCTACTTCATTCTTTACAATTTCTATTTCAGACAGTTTGAGTGAAAGAGCTGCTGTCCTCTGTTGCCCTTGCGAACCAAATGATTTTATGTTGATGCCATTGATCAAAATTTCCAAATCGTCCCTATGAGGTCCCACTGAAGTGAATCCTCGCCTAAAGTCCATTTCACTATTTTTCTTCAGTTGATCTAAAAGCTCAAACTTTATTGTATCATAATTTTCCCTATTTTTAACAGCAGTAATATATTTAACAGACAATTGTTCTTTTCCGTCAGTAATTCGACTATGAATATCTCTACTGATTGAATCAAGTGAATGAATGAACTGATTTCTTTTGACTATAATTCTTGCACCTTTATCTGATAGTTGTTCATCCCAGACTTCCACCATATCTTTGAATTCAGGTTTAAAACTCATTTTTTTTAAAAGTTCATTTCTTTGAATCAATATTCGATTGTATTCGATGATGTCCAGACAATAGATTTTGTTGATATGCGACAGTTCCCTGTTGATGAATTTTCTTCTTTCCTGAGGACTATCTTTTATAAGTTTTAAGTCATCCGGATAAAAAAGAATAATGTTAACAGTTCCAAGCAGCTCCGATATTTTTGTAATATTGACTCCATTGATCAGGAAAGCTTTCTTGTTGTTTGAAAGAATTCTGTACTCTATGGTCTCAAGTAATCCATTGTCTTTAAGAATTTCAATGCGCACACTTCCAAAATCCTTATCGAAATTAATCAGATCGGATTCCTTGTTAGTTCTAAAAGATTTACCAAAACCAGAAACATATACCGCTTCTAGAAGATTGGTTTTTCCTTGTGCATTGTCACCCACAATAATGTTCAATTTTTCATCAAATTTTAGTTTAACTTGTTCATAATTTCGATAATTCTCAATGACAATCGATTTGATTTTCAAGTTTTACACCCTCTTAATCACTTTTATTCTGATAGATTCACTTTCAGAATCATCCACACCGGGTATGATCACATCAATGAAATCGTCATGGAAAACTTTCTTGCCTCTTTGAGTGCATACAGTACCGTTCATTGATACGAACCCATCCAAAATGAGTGATTTTGCTGTACCACCCGAATCTACTATTTCAGCGAACTTGAGCAGCTGATCCAGTTTTATGAATTCTGTTTCTATGAATACTTTTTTCATAATTTCTCCTATTTGGATATTCTGCATGGCAGAACTAGATAAGTGTAATTGTCGCTGTCATCAGGTCTTATTATACATGGGCTGACATTGTTGATGAATTCCATTTTTATGTTTTCACTGTCGATGATTTTAAGTGCATCAATCAAATATTTAGGATTGAATCCAATTTCTAGATCCTGACCTTCAAGTTTTATCTTTACTTTTTCTATTGAGCTACCCATTTCAGAATTGGAAGAAATTCTAATGAAATCATCTTTGACTTCAAGTTTAATGGCTATATTTTTGTTTTCTCTAGCCATAAGAAATGAACGATCGATGGAAGTCAAAAATTCATCTGTAGATACGTATGCGAGAGCTTTGTATTCATTTGGCAGTATTTGATTGTAATTGATGAATTCTCCTGCTAACAATCTCGAGTATACTTTGAATTTATTCATACTAAACAAAACTTGTTTGTCATCAAAGGAAATTCTCAAATCTCCTTTTTGATCCATTTGAGAAAGAATTTTGTTTATTTCACTGAGAGTTCTACCTGGTACGACAGCTTTTTTGCTGAGTTCTGTTTTTACTATTGCACGTTTGATCGCCATTCTAAAACCATCTATAGCGACCATATTGAATTTACCATTCTCTATTTCAAGAAGTGCTCCAGTGAGAATTGGTCGAGATTCGTCTTGTGAAATAGCAAAGTGAGTTTGTCTGATCATATTACTGAATAGTTCCTTATCCATTAAGAATGAGTTTTTATCATCTATTTCAGGAAGTTCAGGATATTCGTTGCCTGGAAGTCCTACGAGTTTGAAACTGGATTCCATGCAATGAATAGAGACCACATTGGTTTCATTTACTTCAAATTCAATTTCAGCGTTTGGCAATTTTCTAATGAGTTCAGAAAAAAGTCTAGCTGGAATGACAGTGCTACCTTCTTTTTCTATACTTGCGTCCATAAAAGTTTCTATGCTTAAGTTCAGATCGTTACCAATAAGTCTTAGTTGATTGTCCTTAGCTTCAAAATAGATGCCCGACAGGATTGGTAATGTCGTTTTTGAAGAGACAGCTTTTGTAACCATATTGATTGCTGCAGAGAGTTCTTGTTGCTGACATTTGAATTTCATTTTAGGGCCTCCTTAAATAATAAAATATTTAATAAAAATAAGTAGTAATAGCAGTAGGGGCTGTTAATTTGTGGACAAACCCTGCAGACGTCATATATGAAACATCCTGGCAAAAATTATCTTGTTGACAACTTTTTCTAAAAATCAAAGATATCAACAGAGGATAAAAACCAAATATTTTAAAACTTATCCACAAAAAAATAGTACACATACAAACAGTATAATTTTATTCACCTTTGATTTCTTTGATGATGCTGTCTATTTTATTCTTCATTTCATAATCTGCTTTAATTTCGGTATTGATCTTATCACATGCATGAATAACCGTTGTATGGTCGCGACCACCGAATTCTTCACCAATCTTTGGAAGTGATAGATCGGTGAGCTCTCTGGAAATGTACATTGCAATCTGTCTTGGATAAGCGATTTGTCTGGTCCTCTTCTTGGATTCAAAATCATCAACCTTCATATTGAAATACTCTGCGACAGTCAATTTTATGAGATTGACATCCACTTTTCGTGCTTGTGCTGATGAGAAAATATCCTTAAGGGCTTCATTGACCAGTGTGATATCAACTTCTTTTTTAGTGAGTGAAGCATAAGCCACTACCCTATTGAGTGCACCTTCAAGTTCTCTGATATTGGATTTGATTTTTGTAGCTATGAATTCAAACACTTCACTTGGAATGTCCACACGATCTCTCTCGGATTTTTTTCTAAGAATAGCGATACGTGTTTCGAAGTCGGGTGCTTGAATATCTGATATGAGTCCCATCTCAAATCTTGAGCGAAGTCTATCTTCTAATGTAGGAATTTCTTTTGGTGGTCGATCTGAAGAAACTATGATTTGCTTATTAGCTTCATAAAGCGCGTTGAATGTATGGAAAAATTCCTCCTGAGTTCGCTCTTTTCCAGCAATGAATTGAATGTCATCCACCAGGAGAACATCGACTGTTCTATATTTGTTTCTGAATTCCTCATTTTTGTCATCTTTAATGGAGTTGATCAGTTCATTGGTGAACTTTTCACTTGAGACGTAAAATACTCTGGAGTTCTTATTCTGTGAAAGAATATAGTGGCCAATGGCATGCATCAAGTGAGTTTTTCCGAGACCAACGCCTCCATATAGGAAAAGTGGATTGTATGCCTTTGCAGGTGATTCCGAAACTGCGAGAGATGCTGCATGAGCAAACCTGTTGCTGTTGCCAACTACGAACTCATCAAATGTGTATCGTGGATTAAGATTGTTGTTCTCAAAAAAATCACCTATTTGAATGTCACGTTGCTTCTTGAGCTCGATGGAATTCTCTTCAGGAATGATATACTTGATAATATAATCCTGATTGGTGATGTGCTTGATTGTGTTTTTGATCAGATCGTTGTATCTGTTTTCAAGTACATTTCTGTTGAGATTGCCAGTCGTTTGAAGAATCAGCGTGTTGCCTTCGATTGCGATAGGATCTATAGTCTCTATCCATGTGCTGAAACTGACAGTCATAAGTTCGTTGCGCATGATTTCTCGAGCCTGGTCCCATACGGTGATTAATTGATCGTCCATGTGTTATCCTCCTAAATACTGATCTTACCCACAAAATCCAAATGGTATTGTTGATAAAATTGCATTATAATAGTAATGAAAATTGCAAAAAAATAGTCTTATAAAATTGTGGATAAAAAAAGGGTGATAAGAGTTATCAACAGAAAAGTACTCTTTTTATCAACACTACTCACAATGAAAACGCTAAAATGCCAAAAAAAAATGATAAATAATCAACAAATCATACTTATCCACAAATCTGGGGATTGTTAAATTGTTTTTTGTGAGTACAAATTATTCTAACAAATTTCTGGACAGTTTTCAAACTTATCCACAAAAAAGAGATGTAATTTAATAATCATTTTTTTGTGGACAAAATTTTGTAACATTTTTGAAATCAATTTTTGTGGATTAAACGGCATTTTTATACACAAGTTATAATAAAAGTTGTTTATAACTACTATATCTGTAATTTTACCATTATGAAAAACTATATATTGTGACCGCCTAAGTTTTTATTAATAAAATGTCAAAGCTTCCTATAGGCTTGACATAGATGGACCTAAACGTTATAATGTTTTAGCAGACTTATGTGAAAAAAAAATGTTCATATAAATTATTTGACATGTATAAGGAGGTGCTGAAATGAAAAGAACTTACCAACCAAAAAAGAGACAAAGAAAAGTTGAACACGGTTTTCGTAAGAGAATGAAGACAAGTGCAGGCAGAAACGTTCTTAAAGCGAGAAGAAGAAAAGGTAGAAAGAAATTATCTGCTTAATGATTAAAAGACCGCAGTCAGTGGTCTTTTTTTGTAAGTAGGGGCATCGAGTCTGGAGGTCATATGTCTTATGAAAGCATAAAGAAGACTTCTGAATTTTCGAAGGTTTATAAGCATGGAAAATCTTATGCCGATCGTTATCTGGTTATGTATGTCTACCCTAACAAGCTCGGATATTCCCGATTGGGACTCTCCATCAGCAAAAAAGTGGGCAAGAGTGTCGTGCGTAATAGAATTAGACGCCTCATCAAAGAAGTCTTCAGACTGAACTACAAATCTGAACTTCATAATGATATTGTAATTATTGCGAGAGTGCGTGCTTCAGAAGCAGGTTATATGGAGATAAAAAAATCATTCCGGTATCTTCTAAAGAAGGCCGGTATTTAAATTTTTTTGAAAGTGTGTATTAAATGAAGTATTTTTTGATTTTTATGATAAAATTATATCGTAGATTCCTGTCGCCTTTACTTGGAAGTAATTGCAGGTTTCATCCGACATGTTCTATGTATTCCATGTTGGCAATTGAAAAATATGGCGCTCTGAAGGGTGGCTGGATGAGCATAAAGAGAATTTTTAAGTGTCATCCGTTCCATCCAGGCGGATATGATCCATTAGAATAATTCAGGAGGAAAATTAATTGTCTATTTTTGCAGAGGTATTCGGATATTTACTGGGGTTAATTTATAACTTGGTCCAAAATTATGGTGTGGCGATCATCATTTTCACATTGTTGACAAAGCTGATTTTAATGCCTTTTACGATTAAACAATTGAGATCTTCTAAGGCGATGGCGGCATTACAACCTAAAATGAAAGAAATTCAAGAAAAATATAAAGACAATAAAGAAAAGCAAAATCAAATGATGGTTGAACTCTATAAAGAGCACAATTACAATCCACTCAGTGGATGTTTGCCGCTTTTGATTCAATTTCCGATCATCATCGGTTTGTTCACGGCCTTAAGAGAGCCTGGGACATATGTTTTTGTAAACAATCCTGATTTACTTGAACTGGCGACTCAACAGTCTTTCCTATGGATGAAGAATTTATCGGATCCTGACTTAATCAGCAATATCTTTTCGACAGGTCCTGCATGGTTAATTGGATTGCCTGGTCTTATGCCAGTAATGTCCGCAGCACTCACCTACTTCCAAATGAATTCGATGAACAGCGCACAAGCAAGTGGAAGTGCGGGACAAAACAGCTCTATGAAAATGATGCAAACGATCTTTCCAGTGATGATTCTATTTTGGGGTAAATCATTATCTGCAGGTTTGATTTTGTATTGGACTGTAGGTAGCTTATTCCAACTCGTTCAGCAATATATAATGAATAAGCCGGCTAAGGGGGAAAAAGCGTAATGAAATTTGTAGAAAAAACAGGCAAAAGTGTAGAAGAAGCACTTAGACTTGCTTTAATTGATTTGGAAGCGACCAGAGAAGAAGTCGATTATGAAATCATTGAAGAAGGTACTAAGGGATTCCTCGGATTTGGAGCTAAAGAATTCAAAATCAAGGTCAGTAAAAAGAATTCTGTTACTGATGTAGCCAGAAATTTCCTTGAAAGTGTACTTAAAGAAATGAATATTATGGCTGATTTGGATATAAAGCAAGAAAATGAGTCGCTCAGTATCAACATGAATGGCGAAGACATGGCGATCTTGATCGGTAAAAGAGGACAGACACTTGATTCACTTCAGTATTTGATCAGTTTAGTGGTCAACAAAGGAAGAGATGAATATGTAAGAGTTGTCCTTGATACAGAAAATTACAGAATGAAGAGAAAAGAAACTCTTGAGAATTTGGCGGACAAGCTTGCATACAAAGTTAAGAAGACTCGTAAAAATGTAGTCCTTGAGCCAATGAATCCTTATGAGAGAAGAATCATTCACTCTGCTCTTCAAAACAATCCAAATGTAAGCACTAAGTCTGAGGGCGACGAACCTTATAGAAAAGTTGTCATTTATTTTGACTACAAAAAAAATAAAGCGAACTAATCCTTATAACCCAGTGCTCAACTGGGTTATATTTTAATTTAAAGGAGCATGCTATGTATTTTGATACAATCGTGGCCATTTCGACACCGATAGGTGAAGGAGCCATTGGAATCATTAGAATGAGCGGCGCAGAAGCATTTGAAATCATCGATTCGATTTTCAAGCCTTTTGGTAAGGATCCAAATGAAGATAAAAAAATGGTATATGGGTGGATCATGGATGGCGAAGAAATTCTCGATGAGGTTCTAATCGTCAAAATGTTCGGTCCAAGAACCTATACAAAAGAGAATGTTGTAGAGATCAATTGTCATGGTGGACTTGTCCCTATCAGAGCTATACTTAGTCTTCTTCTTAAAAAAGGAGCTAGAATGGCTGAGCGAGGTGAGTTTACAAAGCGCGCCTTCCTAAACGGACGGATTGACCTTGCACAGGCTGAGTCTGTTATGGACCTAATAGGTTCAAAGACAAAACGCGGTTACGACATGGCTATGAACCAACTTGAAGGTCACTTGTCAAAACGTGTCAGAACTATGAGAGATGCCATGATGAGTTTGATGGCTAAGGTTGAGGTAGGAATCGACTATCCTGAAGAAGATATTGAGGATATAACTTATAAAGAAATATTGGATGCGCTTTCAATAGTTCAAAAGCAAGTAGCTACCCTACTCAAATCAGCAAACAACGGAAAAATCATAAGAGATGGCCTGAAGACGGTGATTATAGGAAAACCAAATGTCGGTAAATCCAGTTTGATGAATGCCTTATTGAAAGATTCAAGGGCGATAGTGACCGATGTACCTGGCACAACGAGGGATGTTATTGAGGAGTACATGAACATTGCTGGTATACCTATTAGATTGGTGGATACCGCTGGCATTAGAGTCACTGATGATGTCGTCGAAAAGATTGGTGTTGAACGATCAAAAATATCTTTCAATGAAGCCGATCTGGTCATCTTTGTCTTAAATGCATCGGAACCACTTTCGGATGAAGATTTGGATCTGATGGAGCATGTGAAAAACAAACATGCCATTGTTATTATCAACAAGACGGATCTGGAGATTAAAATTGATGAAAATGAAATTAATCGCCATCTCAATGACAAACGGATCATCAAAACTTCAGTCGAAAAAGAAATTGGTATCGATTTGGTTGAAAATGCAATTTCTACTATGCTGCTAGATGATGATCTAGAAATCAATCCTAGTGAAATTGTAAGCAATACGAGACATATCAATCATCTGGAGTTGACTCACAAGAACATTACCGACGCCATGAATGCCACTTCGAATCACTTACCTTATGATTTCATAGAGGTGGATGTGAAAGAAGCAATACTCAATTTGGGACATATCACAGGTGAAAGCGTTGAAGAAGATTTACTCAACAACATCTTTGGCAATTTTTGTTTAGGCAAATAAGGAGAAATCAATGGTTAGAACTTATCATTCAGGTAACTATGGTTGCATAGTTGTCGGTGCGGGACATGCTGGCTGTGAAGCTGCTCTGGCAAGCGCAAGAATGGGTGTGGAAACTTTAATATTATCAATAAATCTCGATTCCATTGCGATGATGCCATGCAATCCTTCTATAGGTGGTACAGGCAAGGGACATCTAGTCAAGGAAATTGATGCTCTTGGTGGTGAAATGGGTCTTAATATCGACAAATCATTTCTTCAAAGCAAGATGTTGAACCAATCTAAGGGTCCCGCAGTTCATTCACTTAGAGCACAAGCTGACAAAAACAAGTATCACATGGAAATGAAAAAAGTCCTTGAGAATACAGACCATCTTCACATTAAGCAAGCCGAAGTCGTCAGTTTGGACATTGAAAATGAAAAAATTAAAGGTGTCCTCACTGCAACGGGTGCTTATTATTCAGCGGAAACCGTTGTACTTGCTACTGGAACTTATCTCGGTAGTAAAATTTACATCGGTGATGCTGTGTTGACTAGTGGTCCTAATGGCTTAGCGGGTTCTTATGCACTTGCAGAAAACCTAAAATCACAAGATTTCGAACTCAGACGTTTTAAGACCGGGACCCCGGCCAGAATAGACGCTAGAACTCTTGATTATGATGAAATGGAAGTTCAATGGGGTGATCAGGATTATGAACTCTTCTCTTTTATGAACGATCACGTGGAACTGGACGAGATGCCATGTTGGTTAAGCTATACCAATGTTGGAACACATAACATCATACTCAATAATATGGATAAATCCAGTCTTTTTTCAGGAGTGATTGAAGGGACAGGTCCAAGGTATTGTCCATCCATCGAAACCAAAATTGTAAGATTCAAAGATAAAGAAAGGCACCAATTATTTATTGAACCTGAAGGACGAGACACCAATGAAATGTACGTACAAGGTATGTCTTCGAGTATGTCGGAGGATGTACAACTTGCATTTATGAGGTCTATTCCAGGACTTTCAAGATGCGAAATCATGAGACCTGGTTATGCCATCGAATACGATTGCATCAACCCACTACATTTAAAACTTTCACTTGAGTATCAAAATATTGATGGTCTTTTCTCCGCAGGACAATTTAACGGCTCATCAGGTTATGAAGAGGCAGCTGCTCAAGGACTCATAGCAGGAATTAACGCAGCACTCAAGGTACAAGGTAAAGAACCATTCATACTGGATAGATCGGAAGCTTATATTGGAGTCCTGATTGATGATCTCGTAACTAAAGGTACAGATGAACCCTATAGAATGATGACTTCCAGAGCTGAATATAGATTGCTGCTCAGGCAGGATAACGCTGACCTCAGGTTGACACAAAGAGGTTACGAAATAGGACTTGTAAAAGAAAACCGTATCACAAGATTCAATACTAAAATTCAGATGATTGAAGAAGAAATGAAACGAATACAAGCACTGAATTTGAAAGAAAGTGATTTGAATCCAATTTTGACTGCTATGGGTATTCCTACAGTTACCCAAAGTGTACGAATGGGAGATTTATTGAAGCGTCCAGAAATTTATTATAAGGATCTTGAAACGATTGACAGCACTAGACCGGTTCATTTGACCAAAGATGTGATCAAACAAGTTGAGGTCACTCTCAAGTACGAAGGATACATTAAAAAACAGCTTCAACAAGTTGAAAAATACAAATCACTTGAAAATAAAAAATTATCGTCGGATATAGATTACTATTCCATTGAAAGCTTGAGACTTGAAGCCAGACAAAAACTGGATGAGATCAAACCAGAATCCATTGGACAAGCATCTAGAATTTCTGGCGTCTCCCCTGCTGATGTCTCAGTACTTTTGGTTTATCTGGAGCAAACAAGACGGAGGAAATCAATTAATGAATAAATATTTTGAAGCTATGGACATTCATTTGACAAAAGTGCAAAAGGATCAATTTGATCGTTATTTTGAACTTCTGATCAGTGAAAATGAAAAATATAATTTAACAGGCATAGTCGAATACGATGAAGTCTACGTCAAGCATTTTTTAGATTCTGTTTTAATCGAAAAACTTGGATATGATCTTCAAGACAAGAAAATGATTGATATAGGAACAGGCGCTGGATTTCCAGCAATTCCCATTAAAATCATGAATCCCTCAGTTCAAATGACTTGTCTCGATGCACTCAACAAAAGAATCGGATTTATACAAATGGTCAATAGTGCGCTTGAGATTGATCATATGGAACTTGTACATGGTCGTGCAGAGGATTTCGGACAGAACCCTATTTACCGCGAGAAGTTTGATTTTGCAGTATCTAGAGCTGTAGCTGAGTTAAGATTGTTACTCGAATTTGTAATGCCTTTTGTCAAAGTTAATGGATATTTCATCGCTTACAAAAGTTTAAAATCAAAGTCAGAGCTTGATGATGCCAAGAATGCACTTAAACTTTTGAATTCTGAACTGGTTGAAGTTAAGCAATTTATACTCCCTGACCAATATGGTGAAAGAGATATGTTGATTATTAGAAAAAATGGAAATTTGAGTAAAAAATATCCTCGTAAACCTGGAGTCCCCAAAAAATCACCTTTATAGCACAATATGAGAACATTGAGTGAATAATTCAATTGTTCTCTTTTTTTATGTGTGAAATTTTAGTATAATGTTGTTAGTGGTTAACAATTAGGAGGCAACATGGGCAAATCGATAGCAATTTTCAATCAAAAAGGCGGAGTGGGCAAAACAACAACAGCTGTTAATTTTTCCGCAGCTCTAGCAGAGAAAGGGAAACGAGTCCTATTGATCGATAACGACCCTCAGGGTAATCTTACGAGTGGCGTTGGTGTTGATAAAAATTCACTGGAAAAATCAATATATCATGTACTGATCAATGAGGCTTCCATTGAGGATGTCATTCTTCATACAAGTTTTGAACGTTTGGATATTTTACCTGGTAGCGTCGATTTGGCTGGTGCAGAAATTGAACTCATTGATTTTGAAGATCGTGAGTTTTTACTCAAGAAGCAAATTCTTAAAGTAAAGGATGCATACGATTATATTATTGTCGACTGTCCCCCATCTCTTGGATTATTGACCATAAATGCACTTGTCGCCGTAGACAGTGTATTGATTCCAATTCAGTGTGAATATTATGCTCTCGAAGGTGTCAGCCAGTTGGTTAACACTTTCAATCTTGTTAAAAAAAGCATCAATTCCAATCTAGAGATTCAAGGTGTACTACTCAGTATGTTTGATGGACGCACCAATCTTTCCATACAGGTAGTTGAGGAAGTCAAAAAACATTTTAAACAATTGGTTTATGCGACAATCATTCCCAGAAATATAAGACTGGCTGAAGCTCCAAGTTTCGGACTGCCGATCATTCATTATGATCGTAAGTCTAAAGGTGCTGAATCATATTTGGAACTTGCCGATGAATTTCTAGAGTTGGAGGAAGAGAATGAGTATTAAAAAAAGTGGATTAGGAAAAGGTCTTGGTGCTCTTATCCCATCAGAGTCTATGCAAAATATCGAGAAAAATATCAATGAACATGGAGAATTGATTCAAGAGATTGATGTCAATCTTATTATTCCGAATAAGGATCAACCGCGTAAGCACTTTGACCAAGAAAGAATCGCAGCACTTGGAGATTCCATTTCCGAGCATGGGTTGTTACAACCCATCGTTTTAAAGCGGAATGGTAGTTTTTATGAAATAATTGCAGGTGAAAGAAGATGGCGTGCCACTAAACATCTTGGTGTAAAAAAAATATCTTCTATTATCAAGGATGTAGACGATTTTACCATAGCACAGCTTGCCTTAATCGAAAATGTACAGCGTGAAGACTTAAATCCAATTGAAGAAGCTATGGCTTATCATAAATTGATTGATGAATATAAAATTACACAAGAAAAGCTTAGTAAGATTGTAGGCAAAAGTAGATCTTACCTAACGAACACCATGAGATTGATGAAACTTGAAACTTTTATACAAGATGGTATTGTCAATGGTATTATATCAAATGGACATGGTAGAGCTTTATTGGCACTTGAAGAGCCTAAAAAGCGCAAAATGGCGTATGAAAAGATTGTTTCTGAAGCATTCAGTGTACGAATGACTGAAGATTTGGTAAAGAATTTTGAAAAATATTTTAAAGAACGTACAGCTACTACAAAATCTCATAATAAGTTAAGAGAAATTGTAAACTTAGAAGATGAATTATCGGTTTCGTTTGGTACTAAAGTCACCATAAAGGAATCACAAGGTAAAGGGAAAATACTGATTGATTTTTATAATATTGACGATCTAAATAGAATAATTGATTTGATCAATAAGCAATAATGTTTCACGTGAAACATAGTTCATGTTTTGAGCTATGTTTTTTTGTTTCACGTGAAACATATATGTGTTACAATATAGAAAAGATGAGAATTGGAGCCATTAATATGAGGAAAATAGCAATTATAGTAAACCCGGTAGCTGGAAATGGCAAAACAATTGAGACACTCCCTATAATAAAGGATATATTCAACAAATATAAAGATACAATTGAATTAAAAATTGTGTTATCAAAGAACAAGGGTGATGTTACTGCTTTAGCAAATGAGATTAGTAAAGAAGGAATCAATGAATTTATTGCAGTGGGTGGAGATGGAACACTATCAGAATTAATAAATGGACTTGATTATAATGTAAATACGATCTATAAAGTTGGAATCATCCCTTGGGGTACTGGAAATGATTTTATCAAGTCACTAAATAATGAAAAAAACATTGATAAAATTCTTCAAAATGTAATAGAAAATCGAACTCAACTAGTGGATCTGGGAAAAGTAAACGAACATTATTTTATTAATGTTTGTTCATTTGGGATAGATGGACCGATCATAAGAGATACAGAAAAACTTAAAAAAGTGTTTCCAGGTCATCCAGCTTACCTAATAAGTACTCTGAAATCTGGGCTTGTTTTTAAAGCACAGCAAACCAAAGTCACCGTCGATGATCGAGAATATAATGGCAATATGATTTTAATTGCGGTCGGCAATGGAAAATATATTGGTGGTGGAATGAATGTTTGTCCAGATGCGAAAATCGACGATGGACTTTTTGAAATCTGTTTAGTAAACAATGTTTCAAAAATAAAATTCATGAGAGAAATTGGAAAAGTCTATAAAGGAAGATTGGGAGAAGTTGAAGAAGTAATTTATGATAGAGGTAAAGAAATTTCTATCGAAGTCAAGGGCGAGCAATATCAAATAAATGTAGATGGTAATTTAATTGGTACCACACCTTCCAAAATTAGATTCTCTAAACACCAGATGTATATCTTTTCTGATTAATTACCATATTTTGTAAAAATATTGATATCTGAAATAAGAAAAAAATATATTCTAATACTAAGATTCGACAAAACACAAAAAATCAATACAGAGAGAATATGAGGCTTTTTCATGAGTACTATGAATTTAAAGGACGCAAAAGATCATTTTATTGAATCAGGCAGATTAAATCGAAATGTGGTCAGGGATGACATTTCAATTTCTTGGTATAAATGTAGATTGAGTCAATTGTCAATTGATCATGATGGGACCATCTGCCAAAACAATAAAAAAGTAAAAACCATCAATAAACTTGATCCGGGTTTTATTGATTATTTGGATTCTATAATTCCTATATCATATGATTTCATAATATCAGATCAAAATCACAACGTAATCTATCAAAGAATAGATAATCATTTTTTTAAATCCATTCAATGTATAGAGGAATTATGTATAGGAACAAACGCTGGTGCATTAGCGCTAAAAATGGGAGTAGATCAAATTGTGATGAAACATGAGCATTATCTTAACTCATGGTCAGAACTATTTTCTTTAGGTATTCCGATTCGAGAAGAAGAAGATGTGATTGGTGCCATTATGTTAGTAGCTGATTTTCAACCATCTGAAATGGACATTACTGTGCTAAAGGAGAAATTAAAGAACTTTGAAAAGCGTAGAACCAAAACTGTAGAAGTAGAAATTAAAGATTTGAATTTTGAAGATTACTTCGTATACCCTGAAAAACATAAGGCATCTTTCATCCAGAGTTTAAATAGACTTTCAGTAATGAATACACCAGTAATGATCATGGGTGAAAGAGGATCGGGAAAAACAACTCTCACTTGGTATCTTTGTTTGATCAATGGATTATCACCATATTTTATAAATGGGAAAAATATACCTAGAACTATGGAAACAGAGATATTAAGAAAAGCATTGTATCAATATGATACAGTTGTGATTGAGAACTTTGAGGATCTCTCATCAGAGAACAAGCAGTTGTTAACTGCTTACACCGAAGAAAAAATTATAAGTAAAACAAGTGAGAAGTTCAGTAATTACAGTGCACACAATCTAATTCTGACAACGGATTACACTAGTGAAGAACAATGTGATAAAATCGATTTGAAGCTAATGAGTCGATTTTCAGTAAATGCTGTTAAACTCAAAAACCTTGATACATTTAAGCATGATTTTACATTTATAATGAAAAAAATACTGGAGCGATACGATTTACGTATTACTGATGCTGCTGCTGAAGTTGTATCGAAAAATAGTGAGGTCAACACATTCAGAGAATTGTCAGAGTACATTGAAAGCCTAAAATCTAAGCATAAAGAGAACCGAAGCATTGACGTTGCCGATCTGGTCTATAGGAAAGAAGCCAGTATGCATTCGCTGGAAGAACAAGAGAAACAGTATGTCGGTTATGTATTTGAGCAAATGGATCACAATATTTCAGCAACTGCAGAAGTACTGAAGATAGGTAGAAGCACATTGTACAGGAAGCTTGAAAAGTATCAAATCGATACAGTAGAGAATTATTCAAAATGATACATCAATATAGATGTCTTATATTGATACAGTGCCCAGCAATCAAATTGGGCACTTTTTTTATATCTTAACTTATCTCAATATGATACGAACATTATATAGAATGTTCAAAATGCTTTGATTAAGAGTGTATGTGTAAAGTGAATTACAGTAATAGAAGAAAGTGAAAACATCTGTAAACACTTACATAATAGTGATGTAATCGTTCTTAAAAGTAGACTTTTAATAAAATAATTCAAAATATGTCGTTTTCAAAATAACATTTGAATAGTAAAGCTTTTTTTTGTAGAATAGAAATGAGAAGAAGAAAGCTTAAATCAAGCGAATTAGGACATTAACAGTAAATTTACTGTTAACTGTTGGGGGTGATTGATATTGTATAAAGTCAGTGAAGTTGCTGAAGTGATAGGTGTGGAGAAGACGGAAATATTTGAAAAAATGATCACACACAAAACATTGATGGATCCAAACATCCATAAAAAAGATGGAGTAACCTATTTTGATGAACGAGGATTAGAAATTCTTAAAACATTGTTCTCTAAAGACATATCAAGTTCACCTGGTGAATTCGACAACTTTAAATTGGAACAACAAAATGATTCCATCAAGAAAAATAGACCGTTATCCAAATTTGAAAGAGATAGAAAAATATTGATCGATAAAATGGATATTTTAAGAAATGAACTAATGAATTTGGATATGGAATTGAAACTTAAGGATGAAATGATTCTTAAGTATCAAGTCAAGGTGAATGAAGACATTGAAGCTTTGAATCGATTTCAATATGCTTTACTTAAAAAAATAGAAAGAATTATGGAGTGAGCGCATGTATCGTGTCATAGAAGTAGCTAGGATGTTGGGTGTGAGCAAAGTCACCATCTACAAAAAAGTAAATAAGAATAAAAAACTTTTGAAAAACCACATTCACACCAGAAGCAACATAACTTACATAGACGATGTGGGTGTGCAAATCATCAAGGAGACCATTGAGATATCCTCCAGCGGTTTACAAAACGACAACAATGATATTTCTGAAATCAAAAATGAAGTTTTGGAGGATCTCACAAGAGCAATTGAAATCCTCAATCACCAGATTCACGTCAAAAAAGAGCAAATCAATATAAAAGATGAAATCATAGAGAATTATAAAACATTAATCAAAAGTAACAGGGGTAAACTGCAATATCTAGAAAACAAATTAAATGAAGTCAATTAGGAGGGTTAAGCTGTGGTACCTAAAAAATCAATTTTCGAGAAACTGGGTTTAATAGAACCTAAAATTAATGACACGGAAGAAGAAAAAATGGAAATCGAGACACAAACTGAAAATATTCCTGATCCTGAACACGTTCCCGATCTAAGAAATTTGGATTTTGAAGAACAAAAGCCAAAAGTTGAAGAGATGACCAAAGTTAAAGTAGATGAACCTGTCAGCACACCGAATGAAATCAGCGATAAACTAGATCTGATCATTGGTGCTTACGAGAAAAACAAAATGCTGACAATTGATGAGATTTACAGAAATGCTCACTTGGATTCAGAAGTCAAAAAAACGATTTTCATGACAGATGTTTATTTAAAAGCTATTCCTGAGAATTTACCGCTGGATATCAAAAGAGAAACGGTGCTCAATATCATGAAGGTCTCAAATATCGGACTGGATGATTTACTTAGTGATGCCTACAAGAGAATTGATTCACTTAACACAGTACTAGAAGAGACTGTTGCAACTACACAAGAGGTATTTGATAGAAACGACGCCACTATCCGCGAACTTGAGAAAAGAATCGAAGATCTAAAGGACGTCAACAAGAACCGCAAGAAGTTCCAGGAAGACCAAAACACAATGATAGAGTATGAAATTCAAAAAATCATCAATTTAGTTGAATTCGTCAAACCAAAGAAGTAGTGATATGACTCATTACAGATTAACCACAAGAGGTAAAGTTGTGCTCGGGATTTTTGTGCTCATGCTTGTGGCTCTCGTGGTCAAAGGTGGGATTTACATCAGTGACCTCAATAGAGATGTCGAAGTGGTCGCACCGGAAGATACAAGTTCTGAGGTTGCAAACAAACCTGAAGTTCCCACAGAAGCAGAGACACCAGAAGATTCTACAGTTCCTGAAAATCCTGAAGAGCAAACCGAACCTGAGCCAGAAAAAATTTATACTGTTGAAGAGCTCGAAGACATGAAGCAAATGTTGTTTGTTTTCTATTTTGAAAAAGGCCAATCAGATTTGAATGAAGAGTCTCTTGAGCAACTTGATATTCTTATGGAGGTTCTTAGCGCTTATCCTGAGGAGCAGATAGTGATAGAAGGTCATGTCAATGGTTATCCAAATTTCATTCAAACCGAGGAGAATATAGAGCTTAGTGGAGAAAGAAGTCAAGCTATCACAGAATTTTTAATGGACAGGGGTATTGAAAACTCTAGAATAACGGTGTATAATTTTGGTTCAGAGGTTCCATATATCAGACAAAGTGCGTTACAACATCAAAACGATCGTGTAACCGTATATTTTAAGAATCACTTTATCAAAGGTGATCTTAACAAGTAGACCATTGCACTCGTAGCTCAGTGGATAGAGCAACCGCCTCCTAAGCGGTAGGTCGGAGGTTCGACTCCTCTCGGGTGCGCCAGTAAGCTCAAGGCTAGAGAATTAAACATCTCTAGCCTTTTTCTATTTTTTGACAAATCACCGGTTTTAGAGTAAAACGGTTGGTCATTATTTAAGTTTTAAATTCTTCTGAACATTAGCAAGGATACCGTATTGATGGGTCTTTATCAAATTTTGCTTATGTAATTATTATAAACAATAAAGTATAATATCCATAAGTAAAGAGGACAGAATAAGGATGGGGGTAAATATGAAAGAAGATATCTTAGGTATATTGATTTATTCAATGGGTGGGTTATTCATTGCAACAGCGGCATTTTTAATTTGGGGTGGTCCAGCATTCTTAGGTTTGGAGCAAAATCATATCTTGGGCATCTGGATTTTCATTCCGTTTCTTTGTATTGGGCTACTGATTATGGGATTTGCTCGAATCATTGATTTGCTTAATCAAATCAATCAGAAATTGAAGAACTGAGGATTTTGAAAACGGGAGGCAACATGAACCAATCAGAATATTTTATGCGTGAAGCACTAAAAGAAGCAGAAAAAGCACTTGTCTTCAATGAAGTTCCAATTGGAGCGGTCATTGTATATAAAGATAGAATTATCGGTAGAGGCCACAATACTAGAGAAAGCGATGAATGTGCAGTTTCACATGCTGAGATCAATGCTATCCGGGAAGCCTCCAAGGCTATGGGCGGATGGCGTTTGACAGACTGCGACATCTATGTTACAATAGAGCCCTGCCCCATGTGCTGTGGGGCTATTTATCAGTCCAGAATCAGGTCCGTCAAGTACGGTGCCAGTGATTATAAAGCAGGTGCATGTGGCTCAATTTTCAATCTTTTTGAAATGAAGGGACTCAATCATTACGCTGAAATAGAATCAGGGATTTTGGAAGAGGAATGTAGATCGATATTGACTTCATTCTTCAAAAAAAGGAGATAAACAATATGGAGAGATGTCCGAGTTGGCTAAGGGGCACGCCTGGAAAGCGTGTAAGGCCGCAAGGCCCCGCGGGTTCGAGTCCCGCTCTCTCCGCCAGTTGATCATCTATGCCGTGCTAGATGGGGAGGTAGCGGTGCCTTGTAACCTGCAATCCGCTATAGCAGGGTCGATGCTCAGTCGAGGGCGTCCATTGTGGGGTCTGCTCCGAGAAAGTGATGTTGATAATTGGGTCCCGCGCAATAGGTACTTGTGAACCCCGTCAGATCCGGAAGGAAGCAGCGGTAAGCTTGAACACCTATGTGCCGCGGGGGTTCCTGGTTTGAGTCAACTACTTGGGTTACGCTCATAATGGTATTTCGAAACTGAGTGCACGGCGTAATTAAGAAATCATCATTCTTTAATCAGAGTGATGATTTTTTATTTTGTCAAAGAAGGTTTTCATTTAGGACATAATCGAATATAATTTTACTAAGGGTGTTTTTTTATTGGGAGGTGAGAGGACTTGGAAAGAAAACAAAATATAATGATTCTAAGTTTGCTTTACGGTCTTGTAGTCCTTTCGACCAGTATAGCTCAACTCACGTTTTTTGATCTTTCCTACAATACAAGAGGACTTCTTGTATCAGTAGGGATTATTATTCTTGGGGCTACTGGAATGACATATGCCATTAAGAGAGAAATCATACACTTCAACAAAAATGTCGGTATAAAAAATATGCTGTTTAGAGACAAAGATAGACAAAAAGTCCAAATGAGATTCGAAAATCTACGTAATGAGCAAGAAGAAAAAATGCTTCAGATTACAGATCAAAAAGAGGAGCTATTGAATCTAGAAGTTCAGTTGAAAAATATGCAGAAGGTCTCCAGTTCTCTTGAGGCAGAAGTCAAATCATTGAATGAAAAGAAAGAGTATTCCATTCACTTTTTTGATGCACTTGCGAATCTATTGCCTCAAAGAATTTGGATCACAGATGCACATGGTCAGATACTTTTCATAAATAAAGCGTTCAAAAGCAATTTAAGTAAGGGTAAGAAGATTAATAATCTGATGGATTTTCTGGAAATATCAGAAAACCAAATGGACATCTTTAATAAAAGAAATTTCGGAAGTATACTTTACAGGTTTAAAGAAGACAGTGGCAACGTCGCACTTGAAGGGAAATCCATAAGGATATTCGAGAACGAAACAGTCAAGTACATCTTATATACATCAAAGTCCACTGATTTCGAAAAGAAAATGAATCAAAATTACCTTAGAAAAAGTAGAGATCTTCATGTGATCAATGAAATTGGAAAGATAATCATTGGTCGAAGTACAATTAGTGGGACGCTCCAAGAAGCGCTCGACAAGATAGCATTTTTAAATAATTTGAATTCAACAACTATCAGATTGTTGAACAATAACAACGAATTGGAGATAAAAGCGTTAAGTGGTTACAGCAAGCAGTTTATACTCAAAAGCAAGGTTGAAGCTGAATTGTCTCACATGGGTTATGCCTACAATGAAAATAGAATGATTTTCATCAATAAGCCCGAAGATCTTTTGTTTAATGATCCTGATGTCGAGAATGTTGTTCGAAAAGGCGGAAAAATTGCCTATATTCCACTTGCTAATTATAAGAAGACGTTCGGAATTATGTCCATAGTCAGTGACAATGAGTTCAATACGGAGAATCTCACTTTATTTGAAGCCATATCCATCAATCTCACAATAGCTCTTGAAAAAATATTGCTCTATGATCAATTGAAATCCAATTATTTCAAGACTGTTGAAGCCTTTGTGACTGCTTCCGAAATCAATTCGGAATGGTTTAGTGGGCACTCAAGAAGAGTCGCCGAAATTTGTCGGGCGATTGCTGAGAAACTCTATCTTAACGAGCATGAAGTTGATGAAATCTATATGGCGGGCTTGTTGCACGATGTCGGAAAATTGTCATCAGATCATGAAGATGATTATAATAATGAGGACATTCATCATCATAGTAGAATAGGTCGTCGTATGATAGAAAAAGTTGGTTTGAGCAGTGATGTACTCGATGGTATAGAATACCATCATTTGGACTATGATTTGAGTAACAATACCGATCCAGACCTTTCTGAGCAGCCTTATTATGCTCAAATTATCAGGATTGCCAACGATTTGGATTGGTTACTCAATACCGAAATCAAAATTGATACCATGGAATCAGCTCTTGATTCTCTGAAAGAAAAAAGTAATACGACTTACTCAGGTCAATTTCTTAAAATATTAGGTGCGATTCTAAATGAGACAGGCAACATAATCCAAAGTGTTTATCAATAAATGAGGTTGAAGTAGATGAAGATGCAATTGAGTTTTAAATTTAATATGACAACAATGCTTTTCATATTGTTTCCATTGACTGCAGTGATTTTCATGCAAGAAAACGGAGCATTTAGACTGGATTTTATAGCCGTTTATGTACTAATTCAGGGCTTAATTTTCTTTGTCTGGAATAAGTTTATGCTCAGTAAGATAAAAAAAACCAATCGCATCACTAAAATACTTTCATTGAATTTTGATGAACAAAATGAGTTCATAAAGGAAATGGAACCTCTTAACAATGGTGAGGAACGCTTGATCAAATTGATTCGCTCTATGCATTTTTCTCAAAGCGTGGGTTCTCAAATGGATAAGGACTGTACTTTGTTGGAAGAGGAAATCAATCGACTCAAAAAAATGACCAATGAACTCAGCGAAGAAAAAAAATTGAATGTTACAGCATTTGAATTACAAGACGCCATAAACCATAATCTTTCTGGATTTTCGGATCAATTGCTAGTTAGGCTGGATTCGAATGGTATGGTGCTTGATGTGAATGATCTTTTCGCATCTAGATTGGGATACATGAAGGAAGACTGTATAGGGCAATCCTTCGTTGATTTCTACCAAGGTGGAAAAGAGGACAATGGTCCAAAGATCAGTGCTCTTTTTCAAGCGAATGAAGAGCCTATGTTTCTAAGAATCTGGTATAAGAATCATGAGGGTGGAGCTTTCGAATATGTTAGTTTCAAGACCATTGAGCTTTTTGATGGGTCCTTCCTTTGTGTTGGAAAATCCATCGGTGATGAAATCACACTGCAAAGTCGTATTATAAGAAAGAAGAAGGAACTAGATTACATCAATCAGATCAATTCTGCGTTGATCAGCAACAGAAGCGTGGATGAATTGCTTGAGAATATTGTCAAACGACTTGAGAATCTTTTTAATCTTTCACTCGGATGTATTTATACTCTGAATGATCAGAATGCATGGGAACTCGTCACATACACTTCTAAAAATTTATCGCGAGAAGAATTTTTGGAATTTGAGATCGAACAGAATTTTGATGAGGAATGGCTCAATTCACTCGAAGTCAAAATTATGAAACAGGATTCCGAGCTTGGAGATTTTGTAAAATACATGGCATTTGCTCCTCTTGAAGTTGAAGGCAGGGTCATTGCAATCATGTGCATAGGATTAGTACAGGAAATAAAAATCAATGACTATAACATACTTAGAATGTTTAACAATCAAGCTTCCATTGTGGTTCAACGCGCCATCATCTATGAAAAGCTGCGAAGACAGTATTTCAATACCATCGAAGCGCTGGTCAGTGTCATCGAGGCAAAGGACAAATACACAGAAGGTCATTCTAGAAGAGTATCCAGATTTGCAGTTGAAATAGCAAAAAAAATGGGCTATAGTAATGAAGAGATTGAGAATGTTGAAATTTCAGGTCTTTTACATGATGTTGGTAAAATTGGAATAGATCAGGATATTTTGATCAAACGAGGCAAGCTCTCAGACGAAGAATATGAAATCATGAAACTTCATCCCGAAAAAGGGATACAAATCTTGGATACAATCCATTTACGTGATGATATTCGAGAAGGCATCCTTTATCACCATGCACGTTTTGACCTTTTGGGCTATCCATCCCACACTCTGGAAGAGCTGCCTCCGTTCGCAGCAATTATCGGAGCCGCTGATGCTTTCGATGCCATCACATCAGCAAGATCCTATTCATATGCACGCAGTATTGACGACGCTTTGAAAGAATTGACCAAATATAAAGGGACGCAATTCCATCCCGAGATCATTGAGATTATTGAAAGGCTTGTCAAGGAAAATAGAGAGATCATTCAAACCATCATTGACGATCAGCAAGGAGAAAGAAATGTCATATCAGGCACTTTACAGACAGTGGCGGCCACTTGATTTTGATGAAATCATCGGTCAGGACCATATCACGTCACCACTAAAGAATCAGATCACATCAAAAACTTATGGACACGCTTATATTTTTTCTGGCACCAGGGGTACAGGAAAGACTTCAACAGCAAAGATTTTCGCAAGAGCAGTCAACTGTCTGGATAATACAACGGGCAATCCGTGTAATGTCTGTGAGAATTGTTTGAGCATACTTGAAGATCAATTTATTGACGTTGTGGAAATGGATGCGGCATCCAACAATAGTGTGGATGACATCCGTGAATTGCGTGAACATGTGAAATTTGCCCCATCCAAAGGCAAATATAAGGTATATATCATTGACGAGGTCCACATGCTATCCCAAGGCGCTTTCAACGCGCTTCTTAAGACACTTGAGGAACCTCCGGAATATGTCATATTTATACTCGCAACCACAGAAGCACAAAAGATTCCCGCAACAATTCTTTCCAGATGCCAGCGATTTGATTTCAAGCGTATTTCTTATGAGAACATCTTAAAGCGTCTCGAGTACATCTGTAAAAAAATTGATGTGGAATATGAGACAGAAGCACTGAAATTGATTATCCAAAAAAGTGATGGTGCGGTTCGTGATTCACTCAGTAGTTTGGATCAGTGCCTCAGCGTGGGTGGTAACCACCTGACCATAGAAAATGTGGTGGATGTGCTCGGCGTTGTCGAAAAAACACAGATTGTTCTTTTGGTTCAGTTTCTCACTACGAAGCAGACCTCTGAATCACTCATGACAGTGGACAACGTGCTTAGACAAGGTAAGGATTTGAATCAATTTCTCAACGGGTTGATTGAAGTTTATAGGGATTTATTGATTGTAAAAATGGTGGAGAACAATTATGAGGCATTGATCAATGCGTCGGATGAGTATATTCAGTCACTTGTGGATGTGGTGGGCAGCATCACTCCGACACAGATTACACGTAGCCTGGATTTATTGATTGAACTCTCCAAATCCATGAAATATTCGCAGAACAAACGCATTGTATTTGAAGCGACCATCATCAAACTGATCAACCCAGAAGTGGAAGTGAACTACGATGCCATGATGGAGAGAATTGAGAGAATTGAAAAAACAATCGCGTCTGGTCAACTCGTAAAAGCTACACCAAGAGTGATCAAAGAGGCGGTCGAATCAGCTGAGCCTGTGAAACCAGTTGTGACAGAAGCTCAAAAAGTGGAAGAGTTCATAGAATTCACAGATCAGGATATTTCACTTGAAAATGTGAAAAGCATATGGCAGACTTTTATTGAGACACTGAAAAGTGAAAAGAAAGGGATCCATCCAATTTTGGAGAATTCCGAACCGATCTTATTGAAAGGTAACAGATGCATAGTTTCCGTCACACCGGAGAATAAGATGTTTCTGGGGCTTCTCGTCAACGCTTCCAATACGGAGTACTTGAATGGCCTTGCGAGCAAGCTGGTCAAAAAGTCACTTACACTGGATTACGAGGTGGCGGCTGAACCAGTTGAAAACAAAGACAGTGAAGAAGCACAAATTATGGACTATTTTAAGGATTATAAGAATGTGCTTGAAATAAAATAATAAAGATATTATAGGAGGATAATTATGGCTAAGGGCAAAGGACCTATGATTCCTGGAAACATGAACAATATGATGAAACAAGTTCAAAAAATGCAAAAGGAAATGCAGGAAGCGCAAGCAAAAATTGAAGAGCAAGAGTTTGAGGCAACAGCAGGTGGCGGTGCTATCAAAGTGGTTGTCAACGGTAGAAAAGAAGTCGTCAAAATAGAACTCAAGCCAGAAATCGTCGACCCAGATGATATCGAAATGCTTCAAGACCTCGTAATGGTTGCAGTCAATGAAGCACTTAAGACGGCTGATGAGACAATGTCAAAAAGTATGGACAAACTCACGGGTGGTATGAACGTTCCTGGATTGTTTTAGGGGCGTCTGATGAAATATATCCCAGCCATCAGCCGGCTGATTGATGAATTTGCAAGGCTTCCAGGAATAGGTAGAAAAACCGCACAACGCTTGGCGTTCCACATCATCAACCAAGATGCCAGTGAAGCAGTTCAATTCGCCGAAGCCATCATGGACGCTAAACGAAAAGTACATTTCTGTGAAAAGTGTTTCAACTTAACTGAAGAAACACTTTGCGATATTTGCAACGATCAAAAGCGTGATCCTTATATCATGTGCGTTGTCGAATCGCCGAGGGATTTGCTTGCAATTGAAAACACGAAAGAATTTCACGGTTATTATCATGTTTTGCATGGTGCCATCTCTCCAATGGAGGGGATCGGACCAAATGAAATCAAAATCAGGGAACTGATTTTGAGACTTCAAAATGATGAAACCAAAGAATTGATTGTTGCCACTAATCCTTCCATTGAAGGTGAGGCGACAGCGATGTACATCTCAAAACTTCTCAAAGGCACTGATATCAAAGTATCAAGGTTAGCTCATGGCATCCCGGTCGGTGGCGATCTGGAATATGCCGACGAAGTGACCCTCGCAAAGGCCATTGAGGGCAGAAGAACTTTATAAAAGCAAATAAAAAGGCAGCCTTAAATAGGCTGCCTTTTTGATTGTTATCATTTTTTTAAGTTGTCCACTCGCCGTTCACAATCCCGACGAGATAGTATTCGCCGTTATAAAGCTCAAAGACGAGATAAAGGCTACGCCAATCCATGCCCCCATATTGAGGGTCGATGCCATCAAGATAGAGCTCTACGAAAATCCCGTTGTTGTAAAAAGTCGGGATGTTGTTGATCAAGTTACCCCTAGAAACGACAGAATCATAGACGATTTGATCAGGAGCAGTGAAGTCCCTAGAGTTGACATAACGGTCGAAATAATCCTGAGGTGTTTCATCGATGTTGAAACCGCTTCCATCCTGGATACCCCAGAAATAAACTGTATTGTCTGCCAGGAGGCCTGGAATCGCAGCTGCGGAAACCACCTTGTGGGTGTTGTCGATATAATAATAAGGTGAGAATCGAACGCCCTGGACAGGATGGACGTAGTCTGCAAGCTGAGTCATGTCCTCGTCCTTTAGGATTTGGGCAATCGTCAAAGCTTTAGCCTGAAGCATGGTTTGTAAAACAAACGGCGGATGGATGGCTTTTGCCATAAACACTGAAAATTCAGCCCTTGTCATGTCATCGTTGGGCTTGAAAGTTCCATCAGGGTAACCCTCTGTAATGTAGCTGTCAACCATTGTCATAATGGAACCAAAAGCCCAGTGACCAGGTGTCACATCGGAAAATGGTGAAGTGGCAGAGCTTTGGGAAAATCCATAAGCACTCGATAAGACAGACGCTATTTCCGCCCTGCTCATAGCCTGATCCGGCTTAAATGTACCGTCGGGATATCCGCTCATTGTACCATTTGCGGCAATAGCTCCCACCAAACCGTTCGCCCAATGGCCCGCAGGTACATCTGGAAATGCGGCCGCTTGTGGCGACAAGCCAAGTTCATTCGCCAGTATTGAAGCCGCTTGAGCGCGAGTTATGGTTTGGTTTGGCTTAAATGTACCATCAGGGAAACCGCTGATTAGATTGAGTCCCAGCAAGTGCTCAATATAAGTCTGTGCCCAGTGATTGTTGATATCGGGTAATGTCGTTGCTGAATACGACGGTGTAGGTGCCGGTGCCAGCATAAGCATCATCATAAAGATCATAAAGATCGAAAAAATTTTTTTCATAAATTTTACCTCCATTGCTATCCTACCCGATTACAGGCAATTTAAACTTTAAGACCACAGGGAAGTGTTCTTTGCAAGTACACAGACGGACGCTCAATGCTTCGTTTTTTTGTGTGAAAAATACATCATGTCACAAGGATGTGACAAGGATTTTCGCTCCGTGTGACAGCGCTCCTATATAATTGAATCAATAAAGGGAAATCAATCAACCGATCTTTTATCTGTGACCTGCAAAAGGAGTCGTGCTAATATGGATAAAAAAATAAAAAAGACAGAAACAAAATCCTCAGTTGGTGGCACAAACTTTTTGATCTCAATCCATCAACAGGAAGGCAACAGTTGGCAAGGCGTCGTTCAATGGCTGGAAACAGGAGAAAAGGTACATTTCAGAAGTGCTCTGGAACTGATGTCCCTGATGGATCAAGCTGTTGCCACAGAAAAGAAAACCAGTGAAACAAAGCGCACATGGCAAGGCAATTCAGCATCAAAAATCGGGTAAAACCATAGTACCAAAGCAATGTAGGGGGATACATAACACGAAAAGGCAAACCCAGTGAAAACTGGCGACGCAAAGTCTGGAGTCTAAAGTGTGGGAGTCATACCATACCACGACCGTCCGACTGCCAAAGGCAATTTATTTGGCAAAGGAGAAAGCATATGAAGAGAATTTTGAAGAGGTATTTGGCGTTATTGTTGGTAGCATTACTAGTAATTACTGGAACACCTATGGCGAGCTTTGCGGCTGAGACACCATCGATTACTAACTTGGTTGGAACAGCAACTGGGGCGACATCTGGGGAATTTACTTGGGATTATAATTTACCTGACGATTATTATTTTGATTCAGTATCAGCTACAATTAATGGGGATCCTGTAAGTATTGATCTATCAACTGGCAAAAACACTCTGTCTGGTTTAGAGCCTAAAACAGACTATACACTCAATATAGTTGCAAATTTTTATTCAACAGATGAATTAGAATTTACAGTAAAGAAAATTGAAACTACTTCATATAAACCGGTAATATTTAAAGAAACAATATATGTTGCTACAAAAAGGGAACAAGAAGCAGGATCAAAAATGGAATATTATAAAGAAAAAAATGACGATCTAAAATTTGATTCTCTTAAGAGTTTAATAGAGTATCTTTATGCTGAAACTGGTTATGAATTAATTACTACAAATCTACCGACACTAGAACACAATGCTGGATGGAGAGAGCATGTTGTATCTGATATTGAGTTTAGAAGATTAGACGAAATAATAACTACAACCTATAAAGTTGATGAATTGGCGTTTGATACATTTGATGAAGCTAGAACATATATTAAGAATAATTTAACTAATCTTGGTTATAATATCGTGAATGAAGAAGACTTTGGTTCAAATGATGAGCTGACAATAACTGGTTCTAAAAAAAGTTACTTTAAAGTAGAAGATTCTAATTCATTCAGTACTGAATCAATACCTCAGTTTAATCTCAATATTGTAATAGTTGGAGTTGGTGAAGTTGAACCTGGAAATGGTTCATATAATGAGGGAACAGAAGTTACTTTATCAGAAAAAGCAAGTGAAGGTTGGGTATTTGATGGATGGTCAAATAATGTTAACGGTTCAAAAATTATTATGAATTCTGACCAAACTGTTACAGCAACATTTATAGAAACTGATGATGACATCCAAATGTTCACATTGACAGTCGATAAGGATGGACAAGGTACAGTTGCACCAGGAAGTCGGTCATATACTAGTGGGACTGAAGTAGACTTATCAGCAACTCCAGATCCAGGTTGGGCATTTATTGGATGGTCAGAAAACGTAACAGATTCAAAAGTAACAATGGATTCAGACAAAACAGTAACAGCAACATTCAAAAAAGTGTATAATTTGATAGTCAGTACAGACGGGGAAGGTGAAGTTACCCCAGGAAACGATTCATATATTGATGGAACAGAAGTAGAATTAACTGCAATTCCAGCTTCAGGTTGGGCATTTATTGGATGGTCAGAAAACGTAACAGATTCAAAAGTAACAATGGATTCAGATAAAACAGTAACAGCAACATTCAAGAAAGTATATAATTTGACAGTCATTACAGACGGGGAAGGTGAAGTTACTCCAGAAAATGATTCTTATATTGATGGAACAGAAGTAGAATTAACTGCAAAAGCAGATCCAGAATGGACATTTGTTGGATGGTCAGAAAATGTTGTAGAGTCAAAAATAATTATGGATTCAGATAAAACTGTAACAGCAAAATTTACAAAAAAAGTTGTAGAAAATCCACCAACAGAAGAAAAAGAATTATTCCAATTGACAATGATAAAAATTGGAGAAGGTGAAATCACACCAGCAAGCAGTTCTTATGAAGCAGGAACAGAAGTAATTTTATCAGAAAAAGCAAGTGAAGGTTGGGTGTTTGCAGGATGGTCAGAAAATGTTGTAGAGTCAACAATAACAATGGATTCAGACAAAACTGTAACAGCAAAATTTACAAAAAAAGTAGAAGAAAATCCACCAACAGAAGAAGATGAAGTATTCACACTGGTAGTGGAGAAGGAAGGTCAAGGAACAGTCACCCCAGCAAGTGGAACATATGATGACGGAACAACTGTTACTATTACAGCAACACCCGCATCAGGATGGACATTCGTTGATTGGTCAGGAGATGCAAATGGATCAACAAATCCTTTAAATGTAACAATGGATGGTAATAAAAACATTACAGCTAAATTTTCTAGAGTACAAGTCCCTACTGTTGATAACAATGATGACGATGATGAGGAAATTGTAGAATTACCAGAAAGACTAATCCCAGCACCAAGTCCTCAAGTAAACGAACCACTTACTATTGTTGATCTTGGTGAAGAAGAAGAGTTACCAGGTGGTCCAGCAATTGTAGAAGAAAAAGAAAAAGAGCCAAAAGAAGAGAAAG
>JAWSUW010000013.1:0-32782 GCA_033549245.1 Bacillota bacterium
TGAACCAGAAGCTGACGCACTACCAACCATCGGGGTAACTATTTACAAGTATGATGACAACTTCATGTCATTTGTCAGAAGAGCTATCGAAACAGCTGCAGAAGGCAAAGCTACACTTGAGATGAATGACTCTCAAAATTCACAAGCTACTCAAAACGATCAAGTTGATACAATGATTTCAAAGGGTGCTAAATCACTCGCAATCAACCTTGTCGATCCTCAAGCTGCTGAAGCAATCATTGCTAAGGCAAAAGCTGCTGATCTTCCTGTAGTTTTCTTCAACAAAGAGCCAGAAGCTACAGTACTTGCTAGCTACGATAAAGCTTGGTATGTTGGAACCGCATCAGCAGAAGCTGGCGTTATCCAAGGCGAACTCGTTGCTGAAATGTGGAAAGCCAATCCAGATTGGGATAGAAATGGCGATGGCGTTATGTCTTATGTTCTTTTAAAAGGCGAGCCAGGTCATCCTGATGCAGAAGCAAGAACTAAATTTGTAATTGAAACAGTTGAAGCTGCTGGAATTAAAGTAGAAGAACTCGAATTACAAACAGGTATGTGGGACAGCGTTAAAGGTAAAGAGTTGATGGACGCTTGGATTGCTAAACATGCTGATGCAATTGAAATGGTAATTGCAAACAACGATGGTATGGCACTTGGCGCAATTCAATCACTTAATGCAGCTGGTTATTTCGGAGCTGATAAATTTATGCCTGTAGTTGGCGTAGATGCAATCCCAGATGCACTTGAAGAAATCAAAGCTGGTAGAATGGTTGGAACTGTACTCAACGATGCTAAGAACCAAGGTGCGGCATCATTTGATCTTGCACTTAATGTAGCTCTCGGAAAAGATCCACTTGAAGGCACTGCATGGAAATTTGACGAAAACAAAGCAGTACGTGTACCTTATGTTGGAGTAACGATTGACAATATCGAATTTGCTGAAGAAGCTTATAAATAAGCTGTAATATTATAAAATTCGGGATGCAGTCATGCATCTCGAATTTTTTGAGAGTGAAAACAATACTTTAAGGGTATTTATCATAAAAATCGGAAGGGGGCGAAGTCCGTGCAAAACATTAGCGAACAATTTTTGCTCGAAATGATTGGAGTTTCTAAGGAGTTCCCCGGGGTCAAAGCACTTGACGGTGTCGATCTTAGGGTGAGAAAAGGCAGTGTCCACGCACTTATGGGAGAGAATGGTGCCGGTAAATCCACTTTGATGAAGTGCTTGTTCGGAATTTATAGAATGAACGAAGGCCATATCAGGTTTGACGGTGAGGATGTGAATTTCACATCATCAAAAAATGCCCTGGACAATGGCGTTTCCATGGTACATCAAGAACTCAATCAAGTAAGAACAACTCGAATCATGGACAATATCTGGCTCGGAAGATTTCCAAAGAAGGGACTCTTTGTAGACGAAGACAAAATGTATCAAGATACTCTGGCGATTTTCAAGGATTTGGATATCAATCTCAATCCTAGACAAAAAGTCAAGGAACTTCAAGTTTCAGAGAGTCAAATGGTTGAAATCGCAAAAGCGGTATCATACAACTCCAAATTAATCGTTATGGACGAACCTACATCTTCCCTTACAGAGAAAGAAGTCGGTCATCTATTTAAAATTATAAGAGCTTTAAAGAAAAAAGATGTATCAGTCATTTACATCTCGCATAAAATGGAAGAAATCGAGCAAATATGTGATGATGTCACGGTAATGCGTGACGGCAAATGGATTGCTACAAAACCAATAGACTCAATTACGACGGATGAAATCATCTCGCTGATGGTCGGTCGTGACCTGACCAATCGATTTCCACCAAAAACCAACAAGCCACAAGATATTATACTCAAGGTTGAAAACCTCACTGCAGTCCATCAACCTTCAATAAAAGATGTGTCGTTTGATTTGAAAAAAGGTGAAATTCTTGGAATAGCAGGACTTGTCGGCGCAAAAAGAACTGATCTTGTAGAAGCTATATTTGCTGAGCGTCATGCTCACGGAAAAATAGAACTACACGGCAAAGAAATGCATTTCAAAAATCCTCAAGATGCCATAAAAAATGGATTTGCTCTTGTTACAGAGGAAAGACGTGCAACGGGAATTTTTCCAAATCAGAATATATCGTTCAATTCAATTATTGCCAATATAGACCGATATGTGAAAAAAACCAAACTGCTCGATGATATCAAAATCAGAAAAGATACAAACTGGGTCATTGACAGCATGAGTGTCAAGACACCTAGCATGAAAACAAGAATAATGTCATTGTCCGGAGGCAATCAACAGAAAGTAATCATCGGAAGATGGCTGCTTACTGAACCGGAAGTCTTTTTAATGGATGAACCGACACGAGGTATCGACGTTGGTGCCAAATATGACATATATCAGTTGATGATCGATCTTGCCGATAAGGGCAAGGGCATCATTATGGTATCTTCTGAAATGCCGGAACTCCTTGGAATCACAGATAGGATTTTGGTAATGAGTAACGGGCGAATGGCGGGCATCGTCAATACAAGTGAGACCACTCAGGAAGAAATTCTGAGATTGTCTGCGAAATATTTATAGTGGGGAGATGGATTAATGTCTGAAAACGCAACTAAAAATGGGAAGAAGCGATTTGATCTGTCCAAGGTCACTCGAAAAGATGTATTTCAATTTGCGATGGATAATGCGATTTTCTTAGTATTATTTGTTCTCATGTTTGTAATCATCATAATAGATCCAAGATTTGTTTCACTTAAAAACTTTACCAATATTTTGACTCAAGCCTCAACAAGAACTATTTTTGCGCTTGGTGTCGGTACGATTATCGTTGCTAAAGGTACCGACCTTTCACTTGGTCGTCAAGTCGGTATCGCAGCAGTAATATCCGCCTCACTTTTACAAGGTGCGGATTACGCTTATAGAATGTATCCTGATTTGCCTGTCTTACCAGTATTTGTGCCGATCATACTTGTTATGTTGGTCACTGCTACATTCAGTTTCATCAATGGTGTAGTTGTTGCAAAGTTCAAAGTAGATCCATTTATTGCAACTCTCGGTATGATGGTTATCGTCTATGGTGTCAACTCGATATATTATGATAGACCTCCATACGGTGCTCAACCGATTGGTGGTCTGGATCCTAGATTTGCCAATGTGGCACAGGGGTATTTCCAGTTTGGTGAAGTACTGATTCCATATCTGGTGCTCTATGCCATTGCCGCTGTGGTGTTCATGTGGTTCCTCTGGAACAAAACAAGATTCGGTAAGAACCTGTTTGCAGTTGGCGGTAACTCAGAAGCTGCTGCAGTTTCTGGGGTAAATGTCAGCAAAATGTTGATTATGATCTATGTACTCGCAGGTTTGCTATATGGACTTGGTGGTTCGCTTGAGGCGGCTCGTATAGGCTCGGCGACAAACAACACAGGTAACATGTATGAACTGGATGCCATCGCAGCCTGTATCGTTGGTGGACTTTCCTTCTCAGGTGGTATAGGTAGTATTGCCGGTATCGTGACTGGTGTTCTCATTTTCCAGGTCATCGCGTATGGACTTTCATTTATAGGTGTCAACCCATATCTTCAGTTCATCATCAAAGGTTTGATCATTATTACCGCTGTTGCAATTGACAACAGAAAATACATCAAAAGAAAATAATGAACTAAACTGGGCACGAAGAGATTCGTGCCCATATTTAATATAATTAATGAGGTGACAATATGTTATTTGGTGTGGATTATTATCCTGAGCACTGGCCGGAATCCAAAATGGAAGATGATTTGAAAAGAATTGTGGAACTAGGCGCAAATACCGTCAGAATCGGTGAATTCGCGTGGCATATGATGGAGCCGAGAGAAGGGGAGTATGATTTTTCCTTTTTTGATCGAGCCATCGAGCGCATCAAGTCCCATGGTCTTCAGATCATTTTTGGAACACCGACTGCAACATTTCCGGCTTGGCTTGCGAGCAAATACCCTGAGATCCTTTCAAAAGATGAATATGGACATCAAAGATCATTTGGAGGAAGAAGACAGTACTGTTACAATTCGGATGTTTATAAAGACAAAACAGAGAAAATTGTATCAGCACTCATGAAACACTTTGCAAATGAGGAAGGTATCATTGCATGGCAAATCGACAATGAACTGGGACATGAAGGTTCTGACCAGTGTTACTGTGACATTTGTGTGAGAGATTTCAGAAGATATTTGAACACAAAATACAAAACTATTGAGCAGCTCAATAGTCGCTATGGAACCATATTTTGGGGACAGACATACAATGATTTCAGCGAAGTACCAGCTCCGCTACCAACTATAACAACCCACAATCCTTCGCTTCAACTTGATTGGGCAAGATTCAGATCTGAATCCATCAATACCTATGCGAAGCTTCAGATCAATATAGTCAGATCATACAAAATGGAACATCAAAAGGTCACACATAACTTGTTCGGTGGATTTTTTGACAGGGCTTATGATCAGAACGTTTTGGCTTCATATTTGGACGTGGTTTCCTATGACAATTATCCTGTGTGGGGTGGTCTGGAAAAGCCATTGTCACCAGCTCATATTGCAATGACACATGATTATATTAGAGGACTCAAAAAACAAAATTTCTGGATCGTGGAAGAGCTTATGGGGGCGCAAGGTCATACGGTAATCGGTTATCTACCAAGACCTGGTGAAGCTAAACTTTGGTCTCATCAAGCTATGGCAAGAGGTTGTGAATCTCTTCTATATTTCAGGTGGCGTGGCATGACAAAGGGTGCGGAACAATTCTGTCAGGGGATATTGGACGCGGATGATCAGATCAATGAGAAATATACAGAGGCTCAAGAATTTTTCAGTGAAGTGAAGGAGCTTGAAGCCGTTTATACTTCCGAGATTCACCCAGACGTTGCGATACTGTACGATTATGATAACAGATGGTCATGGCACAATCAGCCACAGAGTCATGCTTTCAACTATACGGACGAAATCTTGAGATTTTATACGCCTTATCATGATCTGAATATCATGACGGACGTCATCGATCTAACTAAATCTTTTCAACAGTATAAAGTATTGATGGTGCCAATGATGCAGATTATGGATCAGGAAACCATTGAGAGATTGAGGGCTTTCGCTTCAAATGGAGGCACAGTGGTTTTAGGATTCAGAACTGGCATCAAAGATAGGGACAACAATCTCTATTTTGGAGAGAGTCCACTCAAATCACTCATAGGAGCTGAAATCAAAAGTTATGAGTCACTAGGTCATGGTGTGGTCAAACCACTCATCAGTTACTGGAATACGAATCATACCCAGAAAACGTGCGGCGTGTGGCGTGATCTGATTGAACCTATAGATGCGAAGCCTTTGCTGAAATACGATGATGAGTTCTATGGAAACTACGCAGCTGTCGTCTCAAACAAAGTTGGACTCGGTAAAGTCTATTATGTAGGATGCGGTCTTTCTGAAAATGGAATGCATGAGATCATAAAGGAAATCATTGCTGATCAAGGCATTAGTCCAAACTTGACCCCTAAAGGCGTTGAAAGCGTAATCAGAAACTCTGATGGCAACACCTTAGAAATTCTTCTCAATCACAATGGAACGAGCGTTGAACATAATGGTCATTTATTAAAACCATATGATTTCAAAATAATAAAGAGATAAAAAATAAGAGCGTGTTTATGCACTTACTATTTTTTAAGTTTAACTGAGACGCTAATAAGTTTCCTTCGGAAACTTACCTACGCGAAAAATAAGAGCCTGCTTGCGCACGCTCTTATTTTTTTGCTCTTCCTGCCCTTAAATCGCTTCTACCTCAGCAATCAGTTCCTCAAAAATCTCAGGTACAGTTTGCATCCCTTTAACTTTATACACATTTGAACCAGCGAAAATAAGTCCATCCTCCACATTCCCTTGCACCGCATGAACCAGTGCTTGAGAAATACAGTATGGCGTCGTTCTGACATCACAGGTTTTAAGACAGTTCACGCAAACCTTGATCGGTGGTTTGTCACCAACGTCCAGTTTGTTCAATAATGGATTTTGAATAGCTCTGCCTGGCATTCCAACTGGGCTGATGATGATTTTGACATCCTCTTCCTTTGCTGCAATGTAAGCTCTTTTGAAGGAGTCGTCAGCGTCACATTCCGGAGTCGCCACAAAACGTGTGGCCATTTGAACACCATCTGCGCCAGCTGCGATCACCTTTGCGATGTCTTTGCCATCGAAGATGCCACCAGCTACGATCAATGGTATTTTTTTATTATATTTTTCCTCATAAGGTAAAATCACTTTTTTGATTTGCTCAATAGTGGCAAAGACGTCGTATTTCTTTTCGAGAATATCCTCTTTGCTGAAACCGAGGTGCCCTCCTGCTTCAATACCTTCAAGGACTATGGCGTCAGGTGCGACTGAATAATTTCTGTCCCAGAGTTTGGCTATCAGTGCTGCTGCTTTTGAAGATGATACTATGGGAGCAATCTTTGTTGTAGAACCTTTGACAAGTCCAGGCAATTCCGTAGGGATACCGGCACCGGACACAATAAAATCAATGCCTTCCTTGACCGCTTCTTTCACATGTTCAGCGTATGAGTTCATTGCAACCATGAAGTTGATTCCGATATGCCCACCACCTGATAATGCTTTTGCTTTTTGAATTTCCCTTCTCATGGCTCTTAGATTGGCTTCGAGACGATTGGAAAGAAAATCAGGTTCTTTGAATCCGAGATTGACTCCTGAGATCACTCCGAGTCCACCCTGATTGGTAATGGCGGATGCAAGACCTGAGCGCGTCACACCAACCCCCATGGCTCCAAGTATGATAGGGTATTTTATTGTTAAATCCCCAATTTTAAGTTCGGGTAATTTCATATTGCCTCCTATATTAATATTGCGTTATTACAATCATACATCAGGGAAACACCACCTATCAAGGCGATTGCCGGAAATGCTATAAATCGTTTATAAAGAATTAATAATTTGACAATTCAGAAAGCTTGGTTTATAATTAATTTGGACAAAACCTCAAATATAAGTAAGAAAGGATGTGTAGTATTATGGCACAAATTTTAATTGACAAAGGGAACTATAAAAACTGAATATTGGAAAATTGAATAACCTTTCTTTGATGTACACGATTAGGTTATCGTGTTTTTAATTGAATCTACTGGGATGGAATTTATCCCACATATTTTGAGGAGGAACAATGACGAAATACAATTTAAATGCACTGGGATGGAATGATTATTTTGAAAATCAGTTAAAAGCTGATGATGAAGGATTCCCGGCGCGTGTTATCAACAAAAATAGAGGCCATTTTCAAATATTGACAGAAGCTGGCCAATTCGATGCATCACTTTCAGGCAAATATCTTCATGAATCCAACACCAATGCGGAATATCCTGCCGTCGGTGATTGGGTCATGGTGAACCTGAAAATGGACCAACATATCATCTATAGATTACTGGATAGAAAAAGTGAATTTGCAAGACGACAGAAGATTGATGGTGGAAGAAAAATAATAAACGGTGTGGTTTCAGGTGGAACCACACAAGAACAGATCTTAGCCAGCAACATTGATACCGTATTCATAGTCACAGGTCTGGACAAGAATTTCAATCCCAAAAGAATTGAGCGATATCTGACTCTTTGTCTCGATAGCGGGGCAGCACCGGTAATCCTACTTAGTAAACTCGATCTTTGTGATGATGTAGAAGAGAAGATCTTTGAAGTTGAGGGCGTTTCTCTTGGATTCCCAATTCATGCCATTAGTGCAATCAGCGATCAAGGCATGGATGAATTGAATCCCTATCTGGGAAAAGGGAAGACCATAGCATTTCTTGGATCATCCGGAGTTGGCAAATCCACCATAAGCAATTTCTTGCTTGGAGATAGCGTACAACTTACAAAAAACACAAATGAACAGACCAGTAAAGGAGTCCATACGACAACAACGGCACAACTGCTTGTGTCAAAGGATGGCACCCTGATCATAGACACACCGGGACTCAGAGAGATCCAGCTATGGTGTGATGAAGAAACCATTGATACTTCATTTGAAGAAATAACAGCATTGATGGAAAATTGCAGATTCAACAATTGTACACATCGGTCAGAACCAGGATGTGCTGTTAGACAGGCGCTTAAAACAGGAGAACTACCAGCAGACCGTTATGTGAGATATCAGAAAATGCTTAGGGAAGTCAGACATCTCAATAACAGAAAAAAAGGTGTTGAGATGAAACTCAACAAGAGAGTCAAGCAATATGAAAAGCGTAATTCGGAGAAGAAATATGTAAATGCCTATGAGAAATAGTGACAAAACAAATCTTAATGGGTATAATGATGTTGGGTAACCTTTTTCCAAGATCGAATTTTATGAAAATTGAAAGGGGCTTGGAAGATGAGTAAAAATGTGTCAATTGATTGGAGCAAATTAGGATTTGCTTATTACAACACTGATTTGCGTTATGTATCTATGTGGAAAGACGGAAAATGGGATGAAGGTAAATTGGTTGAGGACAATATGATTTCAATCAGTGAATCATCAACAGCTATTCATTATGGTCAACAGTGTTTTGAAGGTCTTAAGGCTTACAGAACAGCAAATGGAGAAATCCAATTGTTCAGACCAGATGAAAATGCAAAACGTATGGGCAGAAGCTGCAGACGTGTTTTGATGCCTGAAGTACCAGTCGACAAATTCATAGACGCATGTATGCAAGTGGTAAAAGCAAATGAGCATTTTGTTCCACCGTACGGAACAGGCGCAACACTTTACCTTCGCCCTTATGTAATCGGCGTAGGCCATAATTTAGGGGTTAGACCAGCACCAGAGTATATGTTTGGTATCTTCTGTGTTCCGGTTGGCCCATACTTTAAAGGTGGTATGGCTCCTGTTAACTTCACAATTGCGGACATGGATCGTGCCGCACCACATGGCACAGGTGATGCAAAGGTTGGCGGTAACTACGCCGGCAGTTTGTTGCCACATGAAGAGGCAGTAAAAAGAGATTTTGCTGACTGTATCTATCTGGATCCTGCTACACACACCAAAATTGAAGAAGTAGGGGCAGCGAATTTCTTCGGAATAACCAAAGACGGAAAATTCGTAACACCTGTATCACCATCAATTTTACCAAGTATAACAAAATATTCTTTGATGCATCTGGCAGAAAAGTACTTGGAATTAACTGTTGAAGAACGCGACTGCAGAGTGGATTCACTGGATGAGTTCGTTGAAGCTGGAGCATGCGGTACTGCTGCTGTAATTACTCCAATTGGCGGTATCGAGGTTGAGGGAAAACTACACGTATTCCATAGTGAAACAGAAGTAGGACCTGTAACCAAAAAACTTTACGATACACTTGTTGGTATTCAACTTGGGGAAGTTGAAGCACCAGAAGGTTGGATCTACAAAGTCAAATAATTAAAGCAATCAAGGCACCAGGGTCAAAAGCCCAGGTGCCTTGATTTTATTTTTTGTAGGATTCAGAATCGCGTAATTTAAGCATTTTATCGGGCATATCAGTGATTATCGCATATATTCCTTGTGCCATAAGTTTTTTTGCGATTTCAAGGTCATTGACCGTATAGGAAATGACTTTGAGATCATGCTCTCGTATTCTCTTAAGCTCCCGATCGGAGAGGGTCAGATAATGGGGATGATAGAAGTCGGCCTTTAGATGATCGACATAAAGCCATGGATCCACAATCGCTGATGCGGTCAATATTCCCAGCCTCAATTCAGGAGATAAATTTCTGAGCATTTGGAGCGCATAATGATCAAATGAAGAAAAAATGAGTTGGTGTATTTTCAGATATTTAAGACATAATTCAAGCGTTTTTTCTTCTATGCCCGGGTAGTGGTCACTCCCAGCTTTGAACTCCACATTCAGTAAAATTTCTTTTGAGCTTTTTTTCTGAAATCCGACAATCAATTCCAGCACTTCATCAAGTGTCGGAATCACACCAGATTTTCCGTGTGCCTTGCATTCAAGCGATTTAAGATCATCTAGAGTCTTTTCGAAAATGTATCCGGGATCACCTGTCAATGATTTCAGATTGAAATCGTGATAAACAACGATCTGACCATCCGCTGAAAAATGGACGTCCAGTTCCAGTCCATCAGCGCCTTGTTCAAGGGCTGCGCTAAATGCAGATATGGTATTCTCAACTTCATAAGCCGATGCGCCTCTATGTCCAATTATTTTTGTCATTTTAATCCTCCAAAGTCATCTATACTACGAGTATTCGATGAAACTCTGAAAAATCCTTCAAAAAGCTTAAACGACTCCAATTCCAGATTCTTCAAAAGTGATCATATCGGTGTTCATGCGACACGCAGCCTCTAGTATGTTGAAGGCAAGTGCGGCTCCACTTCCTTCCCCAAGTCTCATTTCCAAATTGAGAAATGGTTCGAGTCCAAGTGTCTTCGATGCCAATTTCGCCCCTTTTTCATGTGAAGCATGTGACGCAAACAAGTAGGATTTGATATTTGGCTCAAGAGCGCATGCCACCAAGGCGGAAATGGTGGATATGAATCCGTCGACCACAACGGGTATGCGATTCGCAGCTCCGCCAATCATGACACCTGCCATTCCAGCGATATCCAGACCTCCGATTTTGGATAGAATATCCAGTGGATCCTCCACATTTGGTGCATTGATCTTTAAAGCACGTTCAATAATAGAAGCTTTATAATTCAGTTTTTCAACTGGATAATTCGCACCCACTCCGGTGATCTCATATGGAGATGCCCCTGTCAAAATGGAAAGTATTGCTGTTGAAGGGGTTGTGTTGCCTATGCCCATTTCCCCGGTTCCGAGGACTTTCGCACCTTCTTTGATTGCGAGCTCAGCCATTTCAATACCGATTTCAATTGCTTTGATCGCATCGATTCGGGTCATCGCCGGTCCACGTGATATGTTTTTTGTTCCCATCATGACTTTGCGAGAAATGATGGCTGCATCTTCAATTTCTGCGTTGACACCGATATCTACGGTGTATATTTTTGTTTTTAGAGGATCGGCCAGTGCCCCAACGCCAGTAATACGCTTTGATATATTTAAGGTTTGAAGCAAAGTCACAATTTGTGGGGCTGAAGCGATTCCTTCATCACAAACCCCATGATCTGCACACATGACAATGATGGCATGCCTGCTAAGAACTGGCATTGATTCTCCGGTGATTCCCGATAGTTTGATCGCAATCTCCTCAAGTTTGCCGAGAGATCCTTGAGGTTTGATGAGTTGATCCACTCGCTTTCTTGCGACCTCCATGACTTCTTGCTCCAGTGATTTGATTTGATTCAATTTTTCATATAGCATGACAACCTCCTGAATTTTAAATAAAAAAAAAGCCCATTACCCCTTGGGGTAATGAACTTTACCTTCGTTCACCAACAGTCATTAGGCAGGTCTCCTGGCTCTGCTTCAACGCGATTCGCACCTTCCCGGATATCCAGTGGCATTTGCTATCGCTCCACAATACAGTGATGGGTTCGCTTAGGCTTTCAACCTAATTCCCTATTCTCCATAAATGGCACCTAAAAACAATTTAATTTTACTCGAAATATAGTGTTGAGTCAAGATAAATGAATTGTTAAATTATTTTAATAAATGAATTGTTAAATTATTTTAATTGTTACAAAAAAATTGCAACGCATTTAATTCATGTTATAATAAATTGAAGGTTAAGAATTAAGGAGGAGGCGTGACATGATCTCAAAGGAAATTCAAGAGAATTTAAAAAATGCATCATGGATCCGTAGAATGTTCGTTGAAGGGGCAAAAATGAAGGAAGAATTCGGTGATGACAAGGTATATGACTTCAGCCTTGGCAATCCCTATTTTGAACCACCGAAATCAGTCATCGACAAGCTTAAAGAAGTAGTCAATTCAGACGAACCGGGTGCACATAGATATATGGACAATTCCGGTTTCAAAGATGTCAGACAAAAGGTGGCTAATTCGGTCAACAAAGACATCGCAGACCCCATAGGATTCAATCATGTTTTGATGACAGTCGGTGCAGCAGGTGGTATCAATGTGGTGCTTAGGACAATCCTTGATTTCGGACAGGAAGTCGTCATCATCGCACCTTATTTTGCCGAATATATTTTCTATATAAAAAATCACAACGGTGTACCAGTGATAGTGAAATCAGATGAGAGCACATTCGAGCCGAATCTGGAATTGTTTGAAAGTAAAATCACTGAAAAAACCCGTGCGGTCATTATCAACTCACCAAATAACCCAACTGGGGTCATTTATTCGGAAGCCATACTCAAAGATATGGCAGAAATCATAGTCAGAAAAGAAGCTGAGTACGGACACAACATTTATGTTTTATCTGATGAACCGTATAAGGCACTTGTTTATGATGGTATAAAAGTGCCTAATATTCACAACATCTTCAAGAACTCGATGATCATAAACTCCTACTCAAAATCCCTTGGACTAGCTGGAGAACGAATCGGGTACATTGCAGTAAACAGCAAAATCGAAGATTCTGAACTGCTCATGAGCGGACTTGCATTTGCCAACAGAACACTGGGATTTGTCAATGCACCTGCGCTTTGGCAAAAGGTTACGGCAGATTCCATTGACGAAACTGTTGATATCAGTGAATATCAAAAACGTAGGGATGTACTTATAGCACATCTGGAAAAAATCGGTTTTGAAATGGTTAAACCAAACGGTGCTTTCTACTTATTCCCAAAAGCAATGATAGAAGATGATGTCGCTTTTGTAATGGAAGCGAAAAAATACAATCTGTTACTTGTTCCTGGAAGCGGTTTCGGGTATCCTGGATATTTCAGAATTTCCTATTGTGTGGATATGGCGATGATTGAAAGATCATTACCTGCGTTCACAAAACTCGCCGAGTCATTTAAAAAATAATATAAAGCCATAACATGGAATCGAGAGATCGTCCATATTATGGCTTTTTTTCATACGATTAGATTTTTGCTAAGTTTAGGTCATTTATCGGGTTTTGTGGAGTGAATTATAATTGATATTCGCTTTATCAAGCCCTGAACTGATTATGAATGCCAAAATTGCGCCGATGGCAAACTGCACGATGTTCCATGGGATGCTGAAAATCGGCACCATAAAATTACCGTAAATGATTCCCGCCGCCACATAGTAACCCAGTACCATCCAGATTCCAGCCACCATCATGCCCACGAGTTGATTGAAGGAAACTCCGTACTTCTGCTTCAGTTTGAAAAGCAGGGCTCCAAGGATCGGAAGTCCTATTGCGACAACAAGTAGTTGCCAATTGAGTTTTTCAGCCATTTCAGAAGCAACTTGAAGTGAGGAGACGTCTTCCACGTTTTCGAGAATCAAATTCAAATTTGTGTTTCTGATTGTGAATACAAAACCGATCAGAGCCATGAACCAAACGCTCATAGTGGACCAAAGGACGTGTTTTTGACTGCGGGCTTCGCTGGAAAAATAACCTATAAGAAAACCCATGGTGGATTTGATGATTAAAGTTGGAATGACCCAATGGGCATAGCCGCCTAGAAAATCAGCTAATGCAGAACCCACACCTGCCGCGAACGCACCATACCATGGACCAAGTAGCATGCCAGCAAGAAAAATTGTCGTGTCACCGGCGTGGATATAGCCGTTTGTGAATGGCACAGGTATTTTGATTGCAGATGTCGTTATGAATACAAAAGCAGTCATAAGAGCTGTGTAAATCAGTATTTTTAAGTTGCCTTTCATTTTGAACCCCCGATTTAATATTGTTTTCACTAACAATATAAGATATAATTGACATTATTAATAGAGGCAGTTATTCAAATATTGACCAGGACAGATGAGGGGCTTATGATTGGATTTGTGATAAATTTTGAAGGAAGCTCTGGCGTTCCGAAATATATTCAACTGTACGAGTACATAAAGAAGGAAATTATGGAGGGGAACTTGACCGAGGGCGAGAAACTGCCTTCGGTGAGATCGGTATGCGAAGCCCTGAAAATCAGTAAGGCAACTGTGGAAAATGCCTATAGTCAACTTGTTGTTGAAGGGTATATCGAAAGCCGGGCTAAAAGCGGATATTATGTGATCGCTTTTGATGATTTCACCTTTACCCAACTATCCGGTCAGGAATTTTTTCATGAGGGTCAAAAGACACTAATAGAAGAGCCAGTGAAATTCGATCGGGCGGATGAGGGCACATTCAACTTCAATGAGTGGAAAAAAGCTGTCAATCGCGTCCTTGAGTATGATACTCAAACATTGCTCAGTTACGGGGATGTGCAGGGAGAGTATGCGCTGAGATATGAAATCGCCAAGTTCATTCATCAATCCAGAGGGGGCAGGTGCCATCCGGACCAGATTATTGTCGGTGCCGGTATTCAAGTACTCTTTGGACTGATCGCGACGCTCTTTAGAGGTGTGGAAGATCAAATCGGTTTTGAATACCCTGGATTCTCAAAGGGGATGTACATTTTCGAAGATTATGGCTATCAGACTGTCAAAATACCTGTTGAAGTTGACGGAATAGATCTTAAAAGACTAGAGGCCTCACAGACAAAAATTGTCTATGTCTCTCCTTCACACCAGTATCCAACAGGGAGTATCATGCCCATCAAAAAGAGAATCCAGCTTCTGAACTGGGCCAGTAAAAAAGGTGCATACATCATAGAGGATGATTACGACAGCATGCTCAGGTATGAGGGGTATCCAGTTCCCGCACTTCAAGGACTCAATTATGGTAAAAATGTTATTTATGTGGGATCATTTTCGAAACTGCTTATTCCATCGCTCAGAATTAGTTTTATGATTCTCCCTGAAAGGTTAATGGAAGATTTCAATCGGATAAAGGGGCGTTACTCACAGTCCGTTTCAAAAATCGAACAGCTGGCACTTGCGGGATACATGTCAGAAGGGTCATTTGAGCGACATATAAGAAGAATCAAGAAAATCTACGGAAAAAAAAATCAGTTGCTGATTGAAGCTTTCAAACGGTATCCCACAAAAAACTTTAAGTTGATCGGGAAAGAGTCCGGTCTTCATGTGGTACTGGATTTTCATGCGGATGTGGCAATCGCTAAGGTTGTCGCCATGGCAAAATCCATGGGCGTTCTACTTGAAGGAGTGGATGAATATCCGGACAATAGAATTTTGGTTTTTTCCTATAGTGGCATACCGGACGATTGGATTGATTCAGTCGTAAAAGAAATAGTCGAAATATCAGATTCAGCAAGAAAAATATAGGAGGAATGATCAATGGGAGTAACTTATGTTCAAGAGTACGGACTTAATACGTATGATTTTGATAAAAATGGTAAAGTGAGATTGACCAGCCTTGTGAATTTTCTTCAGGACATTTCCACCAGACACTTTGAAAGCGCTGTAAGAGATCGTTTTGAGGGGTCACTCGGACTATGGGTGATCGTGGAGTGGAAAGTTGATATTTTAAAAATGCCAGAAACGGTGATGAACATCAAAGTGACAACAGAACCGACTTATTTTAGAAAGTTCATAGCCTACAGAGGTTATAAAATTGAAGATGAGAATGGTGAATGTATAGGAACCGGTGTGAGCAAATGGGCATACCTAGATGTCAGCTCCAGAAGACAGGCCAATATTCCAAGTGCATTCAACGAGATTTTCAAAGTTGAGGAAGGTGCGTACAAACCTGAACGCATGGTCATATCTGCTCCTCATAGCGAGAAAGCCCATATTGCAAAAATAATGAGTTATGATTCGGATCTGGATGTCAACCAACACGTCAATAACGTTGTATACATCAGATGGGCACTTGATGCGCTTCAGATGTCCCCATTTGCTTTTGATGGGCAGTGGAATCCAATGACACTAAAAGTCAACTTTAAAAAGGAAATTTTTGCGCACACTGAAATTGAAATTGAGAGTTATATCGATGAAATCAGTTCAAATGAAAAACGCTCAATCCACCGTCTTAGAAATAATCAAGGTGAGTTGAGCGTTGATATGGAAATCGCTTGGATCAAAATCAGTGACTAGAGACTATGTTCTTTGCCCACTTGTTGGACAGGACTCTAGGGAAGCCTAAAAACATTTTGGCAATCTCCTCAAGAGAAACCAGTGCAACCACCCAGTATACAGGCAGTCCCCAAACAAATGCCCCGATGAAAGCAAGTGGAACACCGATCAGCCAGACAGAGCCCATTTCCAAGAACATGGAGAACATCGTATCTCCACCGCTTCTCAGTGTACCAATTACGACGATGGTGTTATAAAATTTGAATGGCATGAAGAATGCCATGATCTTCAGTGTCATCATCGTACTGTCATATGCTACTGGTCCCAAATTGTAAAGATTAGATACGATGATTGGTGAGAATACGAAGATCAAGCCACCAACGACAACACCACCAAGCAAACTGAGTGAGAGAAATTTCTTGTTGTACTCAATCGCCGTATCAATTTCATCTGCTCCAAGTGTGTTGCCAAGCATGACTGCAGAGGCGTTACCAAGACCGAAACTGATGACCATGAAGAGATTGTTCACAGTTGTGGAGATCATGACCGAGGCCGCAGCTTCGGTGCCAATGCGCGCATAGACCAGAGCGTAGGTTGTCATTCCAAGTGCCCAAAATGTCTCATTTAAAATAACAGGAAAGGCTTTATTGCCAATCCGCTTGAACTCGCTCTTTCCAACAGAGAGCATGTCGGAAAGACGTACAGACAGTTCAGGGGTGTTCCTGTAGATATGAACCAAGATAATTGTCACTTCAATTGTTCGGGCAATCAATGTTGCAATAGCCGCACCTTTGACGCCATAAGCTGGAAATCCAAAATGACCGAAGATCAAGATGTAGTTGAGAAATGTATTGACCAGCAGTGATATGGCACTTGCATACATAGGAAGTTTTGGTTTTCCTATACTTCTTGAAGAAAATCCATAGGCAAAACTAATGGCGGTCATAACATAGCTGAGACTGACGATTTGTAAATACTCCACTCCAAGTTTCACAACTGCGAGATCTTTGGATAAAAAACCAATAATCAAATTGGGAAATAAAAATCCAGCTATGAAAAAAGCCGTTGAAATTATAAGACTAAACCAAAGTGCCACTGAGAGCACTTTTTTTATTTTATCCACTTCTTTTCTGCCCCAATACTGTGCAACAAAAATACTCGTTCCGCTATTGGCACCGAATAGGATCAAAGTCATCAGGAAAAAGACTTGATTGGCAAGTCCGACAGAAGTGATATGTGTCTCGCCAAGCTGGCCGATCATGACGTTGTCGACAAGGTTGAGAGAAGATGATATTAAATTCTGTAGTGCAATCGGCAACATGATGCCGAATAGTATTTTATAAAAGGATTTATTCTTTTTAAAGCCGAGTGAAATCATAATGCCTCCAAAAATTTCGTGACGCTAATTTATTATACACGAAACTTTACAAAGATTGAACGCAAATTTAACTTGTTAAGAAATCGAAAATTATTATAGAATGGACATAAGAAGGAAGAAGAGGTGACGTGATGACAAAACAAAAGATTTTAATCGTAGACGACGAGATTCATATACTTGAGCTTTTAAGATATAATCTGGAAACAAATGGTTTTGAAGTGATTCAGGCAGAAAATGGGGAAGAGGCTCTCGAACTTATTTCAAATGAAGCGATCGATGGTGTAATTCTCGATTTGATGTTGCCTGGAATTGATGGCATCGAGGTGCTCCGGAAAGTCAGAAAATCAGACAAATCAAACCTACCGATCATCATGTTGACTGCCAAGAATGAGGAAATCGACGCTGTGATCGGTCTTGAGATGGGTGCTGACGACTACATAGGAAAGCCTTTCAGAACGCGTGAACTGATTTCCAGACTGAAGTCGGTCATGAGACGGGCAAGTGCAAGAATTCAGGCCGATGGTGATTTATCGAGTGATTTTATTGTTGAAAAACAGGGACTGACTCTAAACACTGAGACTCACCAGATTTTCAACAATGGTGTTGAGCTTTTTTTAACTCTGAAGGAGTTCGAACTGCTTGAGAAACTCATGAAATCCCCAGGACGTGTTTTTACCAGAGATGAACTTCTTGAGTCCATTTGGGGTTATGATTACATGGGTGAGACCAGAACTGTTGATGTCCATATCAGACAACTTAGAAAAAAAATAGAAAAAGATGACAAAAACCCGGAAGTGGTTTTGACGGTCCGTGGAATCGGATATAAATTGAAATCATAATAGAGGAAATGAGGTCTAGCGAATGAGGAAGAAAATAATTGGTTCATATCTACTGCTTATAGTTTTACTGGCTGCCATTTTTTCTTGGATTGTCAGAGATGCTCTGCTTGACGCGATGTTGATTCAATTTGAGCATAATCTTGAAAACGAGGTTGAGCTCGTAAAAACGATGATTGAAAATGAAGATAATGAACAAGTGAATTTTCAAGAGTTCTCGGATGCCATCAAAGAAAAAATAAATGTCAGAGTGACTATAGTCGATCAAACGGGTCTGGTGCTATCCGACACGGATGAGAATCCCGAAAATATGATGAATCATATCAACCGGGATGAAATCAAGTCCGCATTTGAAACAGGTAAGACGAGTGTAAGCCTCAGGTATAGTGATACAGTCAAGGCGGATTACCTTTATGCGGCTACGGTTTTTGAAATGGACGATTCAAAATACGTTGTCAGAATTTCAAAGCCTCTTTTGGAACTTAAGGCATTCAATTACAAGATGCTGAACTTTGCACTGGTAGCAATCATGATTGCTTCGATATTGGCATCTGTCATGGCTGTGTTGATGGTCAGAAAAATAACCAAACCTATTTATGCACTGACAAAGGCTGCCAACGATATTGCTGATGGAGATTACGGCAGAAAAATCTATACACAATCAAAAGACCAGATTGGAGATTTAACGGCATCATTCAATAAGATGAGCCTTAATCTGGATGCCTCAATGAAAGAAGTAAAAAAACGAAACATTGAACTGGAATCCATTTTGAACAGTATGATCAACGGCATCATTGCTATTGACCAAAATAAAAATATTCTTATGATCAATAAAATCAGTTTCGAGATTTTGGGATTGCCAGACGATTTTATTAGCGAGAACGAATCCATGTACAAAATCATCAGAAATGATGAGGTTGCTGAAATGATTGAAAAGTCCATCACAATGGGAGAATCACAGGTCAAGGAACTCAAGTACCTTAATTTGGACAAGGTTCTCAGGATTTATGTGAATCCGATCATGACATCTTCATTGGAGATTATCGGTAGCATTGTGGTTATTCAGGATGTCACCCAAATCAGAAAACTTGAAAAGATGAGAAGTGATTTTGTATCCAATGTTTCTCATGAACTAAAAACACCTCTAACTTCCATTAAAGGGTTCGTTGATACTCTTAAGGGAGGAGCAATAGAAAATCAAAAGACGGCATTGCGTTTTCTTGAAATTATCGATATTGAATCCGACAGATTGTATAGGTTGATCAACGACATCCTCTTATTATCTGAAATCGAGACCATGGAGCGTGAATCGGACCCATCAGAAGTGTATATCAACGAAATTATCGATGAAGTAATAGAAATGTTGTCACTTAAAGCCGATGACAAAAATTTGATGATCAAGAAGCGACTGAACGGTGATTTTTATATCAACGCCAATCGTGACCGTATTAAGCAGATGTACATCAATTTAGTGGACAATGCCATCAAGTACACCGAAGCAGGAGAAATAGCAGTGAGTCTTGACTCGGAAGGGTCATGGATTAAGACTGTAGTATCCGATACCGGAATCGGTTTTGATGCAAAATACAAAGAAAGATTGTTTGAGCGGTTTTATAGAGTGGATAAAGGAAGAAGCAGATTAAGCGGTGGTACAGGACTTGGCCTTTCTATAGTAAAACATATTGTACTGCTATATAAAGGAAAGATTTCTGTGGATAGCACGCCTGGTAAAGGAACCAGTTTTGAGATATTCCTTCCAAATAAGTATTCATAAGGACATTAGGCTAGTATAGTTTCGCTTCGCGAGAACCATACCTACGCCCAATATTTCCGCTTCGCGGATATATTGCAACTACGCGAAAACTAAGAGGACACCGCATCACTTTGTGATGCGGTGTCCTCTTAGTTTTTACATGGATTTAACATAGAGCATATTTGTCTATAACATGAGGGTGTTAAAGTATGTTTGTAAGATAAATGAAAGCAACACCTAAAAAATAGTGAAATAAACGGAGGAACTTTTAAATGAAGAACATTAAAATTTTTGGTTTGATTATGTTAATGGCAATTATGGTATTCACCTTGGCGGCATGTGGATCTGAAACAGAAGCTGAAGTACCAGCAGATAATACTGAAGCAACGGCAACAGAAACAGAAGCGCCAGTTGAACTTGAAAGTCAAGTTATCGTTGATGGTTCAGGAACAGTATATCCACTCATGGCTCATATCGCTGAAGAGTATATGGTGAACGAGCAAAATGGAGTAAGCGTTCAAGTTGGTAGAGCGGGATCGAGTGCAGGTTTCAAAAAATTCATTCCTGGTGAACTCGACTTCTCAGACGCATCAAGAGCAATTAAAGATGAAGAAATTGCAGGACTTAAGGAAAATGGTCTCGAATTCGGTGTTGATGTGTATGAATTCAAGTTGGCTCTTGACGGCCTCACAATGGTCATCAGTAAAGACAACACATGGGCAACTGAAATGACTAAAGAAGAAATCGTTGATATGTACCTTTCAAAATCGTTCAGAGATGACGACAAAGTACTTTGGTCAGACATTAGACCAGAATGGCCAAGTGAAGAAATCAAGTTTTATGGACCAAATGAGAACCACGGTACTTACGAATTCTTCTATGAAGTGATTTTGAAGAAACAAGATATGGTGACTACAGCAAACTTGCAACAAGAATACTCAACACTTGTAGACCTCGTATCCAAGGATAAAAATGCAATTGCGTTCTTTGGATTCGGTTACTATGTGAACAACCAAGATAAATTGCAAGCTGTAAAAATCGATTTTGGAAATGGACCAATTGAACCAAGTCTTGACACAATCGGTGAAGACCTTGCTTATGCAGGATTCACTAGACCAGTATTCACATACCTCAACGTGAAATATGCTAAAGAAGATCCTGCAGTTCTTGATTACGCAATGTACGTAGTATCGCCAAAAGGCGCTGCAAGATTGGCTGGAGAAAATGGATTTGCTCCACTCCCAGCGGCAACATACGAAGCGTACTTTAAACAGCTAGAAGCTTTAAAATAAATAAAGGTGTCATCAAGATGAGAAGCAGATCTGTTTCTCATCTTGATGCTGTCTAAAAATTGAAGGGGATGAAATCACTTGGAAAACAAAAAAACATTAAACACCAGAGAAACCATACAAAATAATATGAAGAGAAGAAGGAACACAACAGATCAAATCATGCCGGTATTTTTTTTGCTGACAGCATCCATTTCAATTTTTACGACAGCCGGCATCATACTGATCTTAATCACGGACAGCATCAAGTTTTTCAGTGAAGTATCATTTAGTGAATTTTTCAGTACAAAACTTGCTCCACTAAATGCAAATAATCCAACATTTGGTATACTGCCACTCATCAACGGAACCGTATTGACGTCTCTTATAGCCATGTTGGTTGCTATCCCCGTTGGTCTTACTGCGGCCATATTTTTAAGTGAGTTCGCTTCAGATAGGATGCGAAAGACACTCAAACCGATGATGGAGGTGCTGGCGGGCATACCAACTATCGTTTATGGTTTCTTTGCATATTCTTTTGTAACACCGCTTTTAATGAAATTTATTCCTACTCTTGGAGCGAAAAATGTAATAAGTCCTGGTATTGTCATGGGGATCATGATTATTCCAATGGTCGCATCCCTTTCAGAAGATGCGATGAATGCAGTCCCCAAAACAATGAGGGAAGGTGCATTTGGACTTGGATCTACTAAGCTTGAAGTCACGCTAAAAGTAGTGCTTCCTGCGGCTGTATCTGGAATCATGTCCTCTTTTGTACTAGCCATTTCCAGAGCGATCGGAGAAACTATGATTGTCGCCATCGCCAGCGGCAGCTCAAAAGCGTTCTCTTTTGACATAACGCAATCCATGCAGACCATGACAGCGTATATCGTCGAGTTCACTAGTGGTGACGCCGGTAGCGGTACAACCGGATACTACAGTCTTTATGCTGTAGGGTTGCTCCTTTTCGGTTTTACTATGATCATGAACTTGATTGCTCAGTATATTTCCCATAAATACAGGGAGGAATATTAAATGAACACATCAGTGAAATTTGAAATAGATAAAAAAAGAATTAAAAGACGAATCAGCCTCAATAATGCATCAAAGTATATTTTTTCGCTTTCGACTGTATTTGCGTTGATCGTACTTGCCATCTTATTATATAGAATCGGGATTCAAAGTATTGGTTGGCTCGACTGGGATTTCTTAACCGGTAATTTGTCCATTTTCCCTGAAAAAGCCGGAATAAAGGGTGCTATCATTGGTTCTGTGGGATTGATGATTGTAGTCATTCCTGTGACGCTTATACTTGGTGTTTCCACTGCCATATATCTTGAAGAGTATGCTAAAAAAGGAAAAATACAAAGATTTATTCAGATCAACATATCCAATCTTGCCAGTGTACCTTCTGTAATTTTTGGTTTGCTGGGACTCGCTGTATTTGGAAGGTTTTTCAATCTAGGGTCCAGTATTTTGGCTGGCGGTTTGACGTTATCCCTCCTGGTGCTTCCCGTTGTCGTAGTGGCGAGTCAGGAAGCGCTGAAGGCGGTGCCTGGATTTTTACGTGAAGCCTCTTATGCGATGGGTGCAAACAGGTGGACCACCATCAGGAAAGTTGTGATTCCCGTGGCACTTCCAGGAATTCTCACAGGAACCATATTGGCCATATCAAGAGCTATCGGAGAAACTGCTCCACTTGTCGTTCTCGGCATTCCTACGTTGATCCTCAGAGTGCCTTCATCCATCATGGATGATTTTACCGCACTACCGATTCAAGTGTATTATTGGACACTGGACACAGTGCTCACCGCCGAGTATGCAAACCTAGCAGCGGCGACTATCATCGTTTTACTGTTGACACTTTTTGCGATGAACTCATTGGCAATCATCATAAGAAATAAATTCCAAAGAAATTTCTAGAGGGAGGATCACAATAAATGAAAGAAAACGAAAGTATGACTCCAAATGGCATCGTATATGATGTCAAAGGACTTAATCTATGGTATGGAAATGTTCAAGCTCTTCAAGATATACATCTAAAGATCGCAAAAAACGAAGTGACAGCAATCATAGGTCCTTCCGGATGTGGAAAATCCACATTCATAAAAACACTTAATAGAATGATCGAAAACATTCCGAGTGTCAGGACAACAGGTGAAATTCTTTATCATGGAGAGAATATCTTTGATAAAAATGTAAGAGTAGAAGAACTTAGAACCAAAGTCGGAATGGTATTTCAAAAGCCTAATCCGTTTCCGAAGTCCATTTATGAGAATGTCGTGTATGGCCCCAAAATTCATGGCATCAAAGACAAGAACCTGCTTATGGAAATCGCTGAAACCAGTCTGAGAAGTGCAGCCCTCTGGGATGAGGTGAAAGATCGACTCAACACCAATGCTTACGGTCTTTCAGGTGGACAGCAACAACGTCTTTGTATTGCGAGAGCACTTGCGGTACAACCTGATGTGATTTTGATGGATGAGCCAACTTCTGCACTGGACCCGATTGCAACGGCTAAAATTGAAGAGCTGATCGACAAACTGAAAAAAGATTATACGATTGCCATTGTTACCCACTCCATGCAACAAGCCGGTCGAATATCAGACAAGACAGCCTTTTTCCTTATGGGTGATCTGATTGAATTCGATCGAACTGAGGTCCTATTCTCAAATCCAAGAGACAAGAGAACAGAAGACTACATCACTGGAAGATTCGGTTGATCAAGTAAAGAGTCGAGGAGTGTTCAATGGGGCGATTAAAGTTTATCGACAAAATAAATATACCAATGAAGTTGTTGTTGATGGTCGTTTTGACAAGTGCTATCCCAATCTTGATTCTCAGTTTAATCAGCATCAACAGTGCTACTGAGACTATGACAGCGGAAGTGATTGAAAAAAATCAGCTGTACTTATCAATGACAAAGACGCGTATTGAAGAGTATTTCTATGCAAAAGAGGGCGATGCAAGATTGATTGCCGAATCAAGAAATGTCAAATCAGGCGTTGAAATTTTAAATACATTCAGTAGCTCCAATGAAGAGAAAGTGCAAATCAAGTCGGATTTTGATCACATAATAGGTGAATCGTTAAGTCATTATGCCTATACCGACATTTTCATAACAAATGTATATAACGAAGTAATTTATTCCAAAAATTACAATCCACTGGATATGGCACCGCTCGTAATTTCCGGAGAATTCACTAATCTTGCCATGAAGGGGAATCAGAATTGGTCGCCGATTTTCAGAAATTCTTTCATTGATGATAATATAATGGTGCTGTCCACACCGATTTACAATTATGAATCACCGGATAATGAGAGTCCTATAGGAACACTGAACATTGTTTTAAATCAAAGTGCAATCAACGAAATAGTTCAAAGTGGAATCAACCTATTGGGAGAAACCGGTGATGCATATTTGGTGGATGCTGAAGGATTTCTACTGACCAATATGGTGAAGCCGCCATATAATGAGGACGCTGCCCTAAAAGAGCAATTACAAACTGAAGTCATCAAAGTGCTCTCGACATCTATATCAAATGGTGAGACAGAATTCGATAAGATTGAGTTTTATGATGGTGTCAGTGGAGAAAAACTTATAGGTGCGTTGTCAGTGTTTGAGCTTGGTGACCAACATGCGGGTCTTATTACAGAAATTGAGCAATCAGAAGCCTTGGAACAAGTACTAAACTTGCAAAAGAATCTGATAACACTCTCCATTGCGGTTCTTTTGATTAGTTTGTTGATCGCATTTGGGCTTTCAAACTCCATCAGAAAACCACTGAAAAAAAATATTGCCATTGCAACAGAAATTGCAAATTTGAATTTGAAAATTGAGATCAAAGACGATCATAGAACTGATGAAATTGGTGAACTGCAACGAGCTTTAATGAGAATTATCGAAAACATCACACAAATGATTCATGAAATGGAACAGTCGGCCGATGAAGTGAAAAGCGCATCCTATAATTTAAAATTGAATTCTCAGACATCCATGAGAACGACTGAGGAAGTCAGTGAATCCATTAAAGACATAGCAAAAAGCTCAATGGAACAAGCACAAAACGCACTGGATAGTCTTGAACGAACAACTATGCTCAGTAGCGTACTCAAAGACGACCATGAGAACATGGTTGAAATGACGGACTCATTAAAAAAGGTTACATCACTTACTCATCAGGGTATTGATTTGATTAAAGGATTGGCACACGTCAATGAAGAATCACAAATGGCATATGATGATATGCATCAAAGTATTTATGATTCCATTGAGAATTCAAAAAAAATTGAAGATGCCAGCCGTATGATTATGTCCATTGCAGAACAAACAAATTTGCTTGCTCTAAATGCATCCATCGAGGCAGCAAGAGCAGGAGAGCATGGAAGAGGATTTCAAGTCGTGGCGACTGAAATCAGAAGTTTGGCAGAGCAATCGAAGATTTCCACTCAACGCATCAACTCAATTATTGAGACTTTGAATAGAGGAAATGGCCGGGTAGTCGAGACTGTAGAGAAACTCAATGTGATTGCAAGCAAACAGGTTTCAACTGTTCATGAGACTCAAAACAAGTATGGAGAAATCATTGGTGCGATTGACTCGGTTGAAAGCAAATTAGGAACCATCAGTGATGCAAGACAAATCATCGAGCAAACGCGATTACAGCTCAATGACATGATTCACTCGTTGTCCGCACTATGCCAACAAAATTCAGCGAGCACTCAGGATGTTGGATTGGCTGTAGACACTCAATCCAAATCAATAAGAGATATATTGCATGCAAGCAACAGTTTGAACGGACTTGCCGAGCGGTTGCACGAATGGCTAAAAAAACTAAAAGGAGATCATTCAAATGAGATTAGGACTGGACAATAATTTACATTCCATCAATGTCGAGATTATAAGAATGGGCACGTTGATCGAAAAGGCTCTTGAAGAAACCATAGAAGCCCTGGTGAAACAGGACGTTGAACTTGCTCAAAAGATCATCAAAGGCGATGATAAGTTCGACCAAATGGAAATCGACATCGAAAGCAAATGCATATCTGCCATAGCGACTCAACAACCTGTTGCAACAGATCTTAGAGAAATCCTATCGGTGCTGAAAATCGTAACAGACCTTGAAAGAATCGCAGACCATTGCCAGGACATTTCAAAGATCACGATTGATTTGGCAAACAAGGTATATGTCAAGCCTCTGATAGATATTCCCAAGATGGCTAAAGAAGTAAGGAAAATGATCAAAATGACAATTGATAGCTACATCGACCAAGACGTTGACAAGGCAAGAGTGATTTGCAAAGATGACGATATTGTGGATGATTATTTCAGGACGATATTCAAAGACCTTGAAATCATTATGAAAGATAAACCAGATGAAATCAAGCAATGTATGGATTTCCTCATGATTGCGAAATATCTGGAGAGAATGGCAGATCACGCGACCAATATCGCTGAGTGGGTTATATTTAGTGTGGAAGGGCGACATTTTTCAGGTAACGAGAGTTAATTGCAAGACGCAGATTTTATCTGCGTTTTTTTCGTTCCTATGATATAATTGTAAGAAGGTCTAAAAACGATATGACCCACGAGAGGTTCTTATGATAGTATATTTGGATAATGGAGCGACATCCTACCCCAAACCCAAAATAGTAATCGATACGATTATTGAATCATTACACCAAGGCAGTGGCAGTTTGCACAGAAGTCAAACCAGGGATGCACTGAATTTGGAACGTTCTGTATATGATGCCAGGGCATTGATTGCGGATTTTTTTAGTTTCAGAGCATTAGATCATGTGGTGTTCACCAAGAATATCACTGAAAGTATAAATCTTGTGTTAAGTGGTTTTCTGTCAGATGGAGATCACGTTGTGACCACAACGCTAGAGCACAATGCAGTGATCAGACCGCTTGATTACTTGAAACGAAAAAAGAACGTGACCTATTCGGTGGTACCGCTTACTTTAGAGGGGCAACTGGATTATGACTTAATGAGAATCCAGCTGCAAGCCCGACCAAAACTTATGATTGCCACACATGCATCCAATGTATCCGGTGATATAGTTGATATCAATCGTATTGGTTCAATGTGTTCTGAATTTGATGTTCCTTTTTTGGTGGACACAGCACAATCGGCTGGTGTGTTGAATGTAGATTTTGAAGCATCAGGAGCTACCTTTTTAGCTTTCACCGGTCATAAATCCCTACTGGGACCGCAAGGAATTGGTGGACTTCTGATCAAACCTGGATTTTCCGAACTGGTTGAACCATTCATACTAGGTGGAACGGGTAGTGTTTCAGAATCCTCTCAGCAACCGGAGATGATGCCCGACAAATTTGAGTCAGGCACCCAAAATGTGCACGGTATACTTGGACTTAAAGCTGGAATAGAGTATATCAGGTCCATTGGTCTTGAACTAATCAGAAATCAAGAGAAACAACTAATCAATAAGTTTCAAAAAGCATTTGAAGACGATCCTAGAGTAAGAATTATCGGCAATTTGGACACCGATATGAGAGTGGGCATATTAGCTATGGATTTCCTTACACTGGACAACTCGACGATGGTTTATGAATTGAGTAAAACCCATGATATATCCACACGTGGAGGACTGCACTGCGCACCACTTGCACACAAAGCTTATGGCAGTTATCCCAGCGGAACAGTAAGATTCAGTGTTTCTCATTTTACAACAGATGATGAGATTGAATATGCAATTGAAGCGATCAATAAAATTTTGCACCAGCAAACGTGAAATAATATTTCGGGGGGCAGAGTATGGAGCAGCATTCACATTCCAAAAGAGTCAATATCGACCTTGAAGAAGCATATGACATCATAGAGAAAAGCAATTTGGTGATTTTCAAATGGACATTGTCACAAGATATACCTACGGACTTTGTATCGGACAACATCTCAATCTTTGGGTATAAGCCAGAGGATTTCTATAACGGACCTTTGGCGGATTATTGGCAATTTGTCCATGAAGATGACCGTGAACGGGTAAAGAGGGAACTTTATAGCGCAAGAATGAATGAGACAAGGTCGTACAAAAACCAATACAGAGTGGTATGCAGTGACGGCAGAATCAGATGGGTCGAAGAATGGGTCATTCATGAATATACTCCTGAAGGTGTCTTGTCTCATGAAAAGGGGATTTTAAGAGATATCACAGATGCCCATGAAATTGCGATCAAACTGAAGGAAAGTGAATCCCGCTACAAAGAACTTTTTGACAACGCATCTGCGTTGATATTTACTTTTAACAGCAACGGGAATTTAACCAGTTGCAATAAAACTTTCAAAGAAACTTTCGTGATTGACGAAAATAGTCAGTTTTTGCAACTAGAAGACCTGTTTTCAGAAACGACACTCACACGTTTCCGACGTCAAAGTATTTTCGAGGCATGTCTTGAACACATAGATGATCGACTCGAAATTGAAATGAAAAACCTGAACGGTGAGTTGCTGTTTATTGAAATGCGGAACAGAGTCATCTATGATTCCGGTGAGATGGTTGAAATCCAATCCGTAGCCAATGACATCACAGACAAAAAAAGAGCTGAGGAAACCGTTAAGTTTTTGATGGAACACGATGCTATGACGGGTCTTTACAACAGGGTATATTTTGATCGAAAACTCGATGAGTACGCAAAGGCCGGTCACAAGAATCTAGCCATCATCATTGGTGACGTCAACGGTCTTAAGATGATTAATGACGCATTCGGACATAAAAGTGGCGATGCTTTGCTTCAGGAGATCTCAAAAGTATTTCTTTCTGTGTTTGATGAGGAGACAGATATCATAGCCAGGTTAAGTGGCGATGAGTTTGCGATTTTGACCCTGAAAAAGAATATAGACATTCTGATCGATCGTGTCAATGTGAAATGCAAGGAGCAAAGAGTGTTTCCCTTCCCAATGGATATATCCCTGGGGTATGCGATCCAAAAGAATAAATCACAATCCATCGACAGTCTTTTTAGGGAAGCGGATCACCAGATGTACAGAAAGAAACTGAGAGAGTCCAAACGCATCAAGTCAATGATGATCCAGTCCCTCCAAAACCAGTTGTCTGAAACCAGTCTGGAAACATTTGACCACTGTCACAGGATGAAGAATACAGCTGAGCAAATTGGTATAATGCTCAACTTGAGCGAGGCTTTGATGGAAGAACTGGAACTCACCATTTTGATGCATGATATCGGCATGGTGTCGATTTCATCTCAAATTCTTGAAAAGACTGCACCGCTCACAGATGAAGATCGAAAAGAAATTCGAAAGCATTCGGAAATCGGATACCACCTTTTGATCTCCTCACCAAATCTGGCAGGCATAGGGGAATACGTGCTATCTCATCATGAAAATTATGACGGCACCGGCTATCCTCAGGGACTTAAAGGAATGGAGATACCACTCGTCTCAAGAATAGTCGCAGTGGCTGACGGATATGATGCCATGACAAACGATAGGCCTTATAGGACTGCAATCAGTCACAACGAGGCTATTGAAGACATAATAGGGCAATCCGGTAAAAAATATGATCCAAGCGTAGTTCATGCTTTTATCAAATATTATGAAACAGAAAACGAGAAAATAAAGGAGGAAAGATTCAAATGAAAAATGAAGATATGATTAAAGATGATACAGCAATGAGTTCAAATTTCATTCACAACATTATCGAAGAAGAACTCTCAAGTGGAAAGGTAAAGAGCATACAAACTAGATTTCCTCCAGAGCCCAACGGTTACCTTCATGTTGGACACGCCAAGGCGATATTAATCAGTTATTTAACTGCAAAAAAATATGGTGGAAAGTTCAACCTCAGATTTGATGACACCAATCCTACAAAAGAAGACGTGGAATATGTCAATTCAATCATGGAAGACATCGAATGGCTTGGTTGCAAATGGGACGCTCTTTTTTATGCGTCTGACTATTTCGGTCAAATGTATGCTTACGCTGTTGAACTGATTGAAAAAGGACTTGCATATATTGACGACCAAAGTGCTGATGAAATCAAGGCCACCAGAGGGTCGCTCACTGAACCGGGAACGGAGAGTCCTTATCGCAATCGCAGCGTGGAAGAAAATCTCAAATTATTCGAACAAATGAAAAATGGCGAGTTTCCCGATGGGACACGTGTTTTGCGTGCAAAAATAGATATGGCCAGCTCCAACATCAACATGAGAGATCCTGTAATTTATAGAATTGCCCATGCGACTCACCATAACACAGGTGATGGGTGGTGCATCTATCCGATGTACGATTATGCCCATCCGATTGAAGATGCCATCGAAGGCATAACTCATTCGCTTTGTTCGCTCGAATTTGAAAATCACAGACCTCTTTATGATTGGGTGCTTATGAACCTGGATGATTACGCTGTGGAACGTCCAAGACAAATAGAATTTGCGAAACTCTATATCAAAGATTCCGTGCTGGGAAAACGTTACCTTAAAAAGCTGGTGGACGATGGTGTGGTGGAAGGCTGGGATGATCCGAGACTGGATACCATTTCAGGCATGAGAAGAAGAGGCATCACTCCGGAAGCCATCAAGGACTTTGCTGAGCGCATTGGTGTTGCAAAGAGCAACAGCATAGTGGATCGTGGACTGCTCGAACACTGTGTGAGAGAAGATCTGAAACTCAAAGCACCGAGAAAAATGGTCGTACTCGATCCACTTAAAGTGGTCATCACAAACTATCCTGAAGACAAAGTGGAATGGATGGATGATGAGAACAATAGTGACGTGGAAGGCGCTGGATCAAGACTCGTACCTTTCACGCGTGAGATATATGTTGAGAGAGAAGATTTTGAGATGGATCCACCTAAAAAGTTTCATCGACTTTATATTGGAAACGAAGTCAGATTACGTAAAGCGTATTTCATCACATGTAATGAAGCCATCACTGATGAGGATGGAAACGTAATCGAGCTCAGATGTACTTATGATCCTGAAACCAAGAGTGGGTCAGGATTTGAAGGCAGAAAAGTCAAAGGCACCATACATTGGGTCAGTGCGAAACATGCTGTCGATGCCACTGTGAGACTATATGATAATCTGGTATATCGCGAAGATGAAAATGATGACAATAGTGCTCTTATATTCAATCCAAACTCTGCTATAGTCATGGAAAACTGTAAGCTTGAGCCGAGTTTCAATGATGAGCCTGAAATCACGCATTATCAATTCTTAAGACATGGTTACTTTGTCAAGGATAGCAAGCTTTCAGAACCTGAAAATTTGGTATTCAACAGAATCGTTTCGTTAAAGAGCTCATATAAGGGGTAAATATAGGTAAAGGAGGTGTGTTTCATGGATCATCGTCGTGATAAACGTTTTAACGAACTTGGAAACATAGAAACGTATAATTTTCATGCGACTAATCGTTCGGTAGAAATCCATACTCCACTTGAAATCACATTCAGAGACATCTCTGTCGGCGGACTCGGTATAAAATCAAGCATCAAGCTCGATCCGGACGTCACCATAAGTATGAATCTCGATCTCGATGACGAAAATTATGTCATCATCGGAAAAGTAGTGTGGTGCAAATCAGAAGGTGATGTATATAGTTGCGGACTAAAACTCATATATATGCCAGATGACCTGGTGCATTATATATCATCACTTGAGGAAAGCACGACCAAATATAGCAATTGACGAGGAGGCATTGATGAAACGTTCAGAAATTGATGAAAAATACCTTTGGAATCTCACTGATTTATTTGAGGATGATGACAAATGGGAACTTTCATTCAAAGAAGTGAAAGATGAGACGGAAGCATTCAAAAAATTCAAAGGTAAACTTTTAGAGTCACCAGAGACATTGTTTGAAGCTATAAGGTCCAGGGAAAGCATTTCTAGAAAGCTGACTGATCTGGTGACTTATTCACGAATGAAATTGGATGAAAACACCAAGAGTCCCACATATCAAGGATTGGTATCAAGAAGTGAAACGTTAATGACGGAAATCAGTGATGCTCTCTCTTTTTTCAATCCTGAACTTTTGTCAGTGGAGTTTGAGATCATTGAAAAAATGCTCGCTTATGAACCGCTCCAAATATATCGACAAGCATTTGAGGATTTATTCAGAAGCAAACCTCACACCTTGTCCGAAGAGATGGAATCCGTGCTTGCTCAAACCGAGGAGCTTGCGGGTGTTCCTTCAAATGCCTATGGAATGCTTTTAAATGCGGACATGACTTTTGAAGACGTTACAGACTCGGAGGGAAAAACCCATAAACTCACGAATGGTACTTATGTTCCACTGCTCATGGGCAAAGACCGTGTGCTTCGTGAAGATGCCTTCAATAAATATTACAAAGTTTATGAAAGTCATATCAATACAATCGCCACATTGATGCAGAGCGAAGTAAAGAAGAACATATTTTACAGCAAGATGAGAAAACACTCATCTTCCAGGGCTGCAGCATTATTTGAGAACAATATCCCGGTCTCGGTGCCAGATCAGTTGATTGAGGCGGTCAATGCCAATCTAGAAACATTTTACAAGTATATGAAACTTAGAAAAAGAGTTCTTGGACTTGAAGAACTTCATCTCTATGATGTC
>JAWSUW010000014.1:0-7140 GCA_033549245.1 Bacillota bacterium
ATTGGCTGACCGAACAAGGTGCGGATCTCAGCGATGTGGGGATTTTAGCCGGGCACAGCAAACCGAGAACCCATAGACCTTCGGGTGGACAACCTGTTGGGGGAGAGATAGTGAAAGTGCTTAAGAGTTCCATTGACGATTCTACGGTGGATCTCAGACTTGAGCATAAAGCAGTACAGATCATGGTGGATCAAGATCGTGCGATTTCAGGCGTTGGAGTTGTGGACAAGACAGGCAGGAAGTATACGATCCACACGAAAAAAGTCATTATCGCAACCGGCGGATTCGGGGGAAGTCCCGAGGTGTTCGTCTATTACAACCAAAAGTTGAAAGGTTACCACACGACCAATTCGCCTAGTGCCACGGGAGATTTCATTGGTCTGGTCGAGGATCTGGACGTCAAGTTGGTGGACATGTCCTATATCCAGACCCATCCGACAGTCTCGCCTGAGTATGGCGTACTCATCACTGAAGCCATCAGGGGTAACGGTGGAATATTGATCAACAATAGCGGCAAACGTTTTGCGAATGAAATGAAAAATAGGGATTTTTTAAGTGAAGATCTCTTGAGTCAACCAGGCAAGGAAGTCTATCTGCTTTTCAACGAGACAGTTCGGGATTCCCTTGCGGCGAGCGACGACTACATCAATATGGATCTGATCCACTCGGCACCGGATGTGGAGACCCTTGCAAACACACTAAGGATTGACACTCATAGTCTGATTGAAACGATTGATCGTTACAACGGGTTTGTGGAAAATCAGAACGATCTGGATTTTGGAAGACGTTCGCTGACTGTGACGCTGGATGAAGGACCTTTTTATGCGGTTAAAGTGACTCCAGCGGTGCATTATTGTATGGGCGGAATGCTGATTGACGAAAATGCCAGGGTCATTGGTGAGGACGGAAATCCTATCACTGGACTCTACGCTTCTGGAGAAGCTACAGGAGGGATCCACGGACTCAACCGTCTGGGCGGAAATTCATTGCTCGATGCGATCGTGTTCGGTAGAATTGCTGGGAGAAGTGTAGGGGAAGGCAGGTAAGGCAGGGAAGAGCAGGGAGTTCAGGAAAAGCAGGAAAAGATAAACAGGGATAGGTCAAATGTGTCTCAAGTAATCTTTTGACTTTCATTCTATTCCTGCCCTACCTGCTCTTCCTGCTCTTCCCTGCACTCCCCTAAAAAAAGGGAAGGGGCCACATTCGGCTCCTTCCCTTTTTTCATAGGATGGCGTCTTTTTCAATAATATGATAACCTACACACTGAATATTTTCATCAAACAACAGTACGAGATATCTAGCGTCTTCAAGTTTCACTTTGTGCCCGAACTCATCAAAATAGTAGTTGAGGCCATAACCGAGTTTCGACACTCCATAAATGGTTTCTTGGATTGTCTTGTCTTCAAAGGTTTGATCAATGATGAAAACACTCATGAAATGAAAATCTTGTGCACATTCTGGAAGCAGTTCACGAGTTGCAACAATGTTATGTTGATCCTTCATGTCGTGTTCCTTCACATAAATTCCGTTATCAATCTTGCAAATCTTAGCCAAGTTGATGTCTTCCAGAGATTCGTAACCTTTGACGGCTTCAGAACTGGATTTGCCTGAATCGATCAAGGAGTATCCATATACAAGCAAGTTGCCGGCAATCAGCAAAAATGCAATTGTACTCATGGTAAGCGCGAATCGGCTCATTTTTCTAAATCTATAGGTGAACCTTGAAGTCAGTGCTTTTTCAAATTCCAAAATACTGCCATAACGTTCGTCCGGATTGAATTTCATGCATCTGTCCACAACTTGTACCATTTTTCTGGATACAGTGGCATTGATTTCATGAATATTTTTATAGCCCACTTTCTTGAGCACCGGTTCGGTACCGGTCAAAAGGAAATATAGAGTGGCGCCGAGACCGTAAAGGTCCGATCTCGTGTCGGATTGAGCAAAACCGTATTGTTCAGGGGAGGCATAACCGTGTGTCCCCACATAAAACGTGTCTGTGCCATGTACACCAGAAACAGTTCTCATGGTCTCCACGTCGATCAGTACGACTTTACCTGAATCCGTCAAAACGATATTCGCGGGTTTGAGATCGCGATAAACAAAAGGGTTGTCTCTGAGATGCAGGTATTCGAGTACTTTTGAAAGCTGAATTGCAATGTCTATGACGCGCTTTTCCGAGAGTGGTCCTCTCCTGTTGACATACTCAAAGAGTGTCATGCCTTCGACATAGGGCTTGATCACATAAGTGTAATGCTTTGATTCCCCATATTCCACAATGCGCGCCATACCATCATGCGACAGATACGCGATGTGGTCGATGTCAAAATGGATGGGGTCCTCATTCAGCAAGGCTTTGAGTGTGAACAATTCACCATTGACAGTTCTTGCGATTTTATACACGCAGCTTTGGGCAGATTGATGGAGTGTCTCAACGATTTGATATCGCTCAAACAATCTCGCACCAAAATCACTTTGGTATAAATCATATTCTACGCTTTCCTCGAATGTTCCTTTTCTTCTTTCCATAGCAGCCTCAATATTTCAATCGTTGATTCTATTCACATAGTGCCATTCTACCAATACGGATGACACAGAACTTTCACAATTATACTATTTGATTTAATTATTTTACTATTATGTTTTAGTATTATGTTGTTGTCTATATGACGAAGGTGTGCAGTCGAACCTTTTGTTGAACCGCGTCGTAAAATAGGATGTGCTTCCAAATCCACATTCCTGAGATATTTCAAGAATACTCTTGTCACCAAGAAGCAACATTCTTCTCGAGCGCTCAAGCCTGAGATCATTCAGATATTCCATCGGAGACGAGCCGAGTTGCTCCTTGAAAATGAAGGAAAATCTCGAAACGGACATCTGGGAAGCATTAGCCAGATCGTCAAGAGTGATTTTATTATGCATATTTTGATGCATATATTGGACGGCTTTTTCCACCTCAAAACGCACGTTCAGTCCTTTGAGTTCAATTTTTTCACCAATAATACAACGTAATATCTTCTTGATTATAATGTTTTCCAGTGAAGAACATATCGTTTCATATCCCAGTCTTTTCTGGGTGTACTCGTAAATGTAGTTTTTTACAAGCTCTGGAATCTCGTGGGTGAGTTCGTAATATTCACCTCTAAACTCCGGGATGCACTTACCGGTATACTTGGTATAGAGCGTCTCAATGTGCTCTTTCCTTATGTTTACAGCACAGTAACGAGACTGTAGATCGGTGGGAACCTCATAGCGCTCAACCGTTGGCGATATGCAAAGCAGACTTCCGGGTTTGAATGAGATCAATCGGTTGTCGATGCTTACAAAACCATGTTCATGATACATAAAAGCAAACACATACGCCGGAAGCCTGTGCGGTTCAAGAGCATACTCGAACAAACCACCATTGGGTATAAATATGCCCATTTGCTCGCCGATGTAATAATCCACATATTTCAGATCCTCAGGAGTAACCGGTCCAGCAAATTCACGTACTTTTTTAAAATCCATGCAGGACCTCCGAAAAGCGCTAAATTTCAATAGTTGTATCTTATTTTTATCACGGCTTGACACTTAAGTCAACCCGAACAAACAAGGGGTACGGTCCTAGTTAATCTGGACTCCAATTTATGTTATAATGAAATGAATATGTACCAGAGGGGGCACGGCATGAATCTTAAAGAACCTTTCAACCTGATTCCATTTAAGAAGACAAACATCGGAGAACCACCAGGGACGCTCAGCTATCAAGGTCCACACAGGGATATTGGGGTACAAATCGACGTCATAGAATATGGACATGAATATTATGTGAAAAGAAAACTCGAAAGTTTAAGTGAGCTTATAATAGAAGACAACAAATATTGGATCAATATAACAGGTCTTCATGACATCGATTTGATCAGAAAAATCGGTGAGAAATTTGATATCCATCACATGGATCTTGAGGATGTTGTTCATGTATCACAGCGCAGCAAAATTGAAATCAAAGATGATTATCTGTTTTCCATCTTCAAGATGATTTATCTGATCGGGGATGAGACTAAGCATGAACATGTTTCCATATTCCTTAAAGACAATGTGCTGCTTTCTTTCCAGGAAGTTCCTGGAGACGTGTTTGATGGAGTTCGCAAAAGACTCGAGGAAGGAAAAGGACGAACTAGAAAACAAGGTATTGACTATCTATTCTATGCCCTAATAGATGTCCTTGTGGACCATTATTTTCCTGTAATCAATCAATCCTATGCGGCCTTTAATGATGTGGAACTCAAAGCACTTGATGAAGGTGGCACTGATATGAGTGAAATCTACAGACTCAGGAAAGAGCTTCTATATATGGTGAATGCGGTGACACCGATCAAAGATGCGATTTATAATTTCACCAAAACGGAGAACCCTTATTTCAAAAAAGAGAGCATCCCCTATTATGCGGATGTGATGGACCATTTGCGTCAAATCAGTGATTCATTGAAAACCTATAGAGAAATGATCAACTCTCTTTATGAAATGCAAATGGCAAAAGTAAGCAATGACCTTAACAAGACGATGATGACTCTAACCACATTTTCTGTGATTTTCATTCCGTTGACTTTTCTAACGGGTATATTCGGTATGAACTTTACACATTTTCCTGGGATGACTCATCCGTACGCCATCTATATTTTTGCCGTGGTCTGTGCGACGATCGCTCTTGGTATGCTGAGTTACTTCAAACTAAAAAAATGGTGATGATAAGGGGATTTAAATGAAACAGGATTTTGAAAAAAGCATTGAGTTTGACCTCTTTCAGTGTGATTATGGAAAATCACTCGTAGAAAGATACCAGATGCTCGACCTTTTATATGAATCGGAGAGAAGCGCAGTATACAAAATGATCAGATACGCTGATCAGAAAATTTTCACTCTCAAAGCACTGAAAAACGAACAAGGAATAGTTTACGACATTTCCAGAATCGCACATTTGTCACATGAAGGTATGGCAAAAATCGTTGAATTCGGAGAATCGGAGCATTATAAATACGTTGTCAAACCATATGTGGAAGGGTTGACATTGCTTGAATATGTAGAAATTAAAGGGGCACTGAACGAAAAAGAAGTCAAAAACATCGCCAGACAAATCATAGATGTTTTTGAATATTTTCATTCTCAAAGTGAACCGATCATTTACAGGGACCTCAAACCTGCCAACATCATTATGGGAAGTGATGGCAAAATTGTCCTGATCGATGTGGAAACCATGCGAATAGTGGGACGAAACCGTGGATCGGACACATTTTATGTGGGTACTCATGGCTATGCTTCTCCTGAGCAATATGGATTCAGGCAGTCTGATATCCGTTCCGATATTTATTCACTAGGAGCGACACTCTATTTCTTATTGACCGGGTCTGAACCGGTGGTGGAATCCGTCAAATACAGACAGATCACCGAGATCAATCCGAAAATATCAAGCCAAATGGCTTATGTCATTTCAAAATGTATGCAGTTCAACCCCGAGGAACGCTTTAAAAACGTTCTCGGTATCAAACGTGCATTGACTTCTAGAGTGTCACTTGGGAATTTCAGAAACAGAAAAATAAAACTGGGTTTGACGATGCTTGCCGTCATTCTTCTTTTGATCATCTCCGGAAATTATTTGGTTCAAGCGATCACAGCCAATATCATGAGTGCACTTACAGCAGAGCAGGAGAAATTGATCGCACTGGAACCAAGACCTGAACCTGAAATTGAATCTGAGCTCATTTCAGATTCTGAGCAAGAGCAAGTGCAAGAACCAGAGCCTGAACCAGAACCTACTCCTGTTTCTGAACCAAAGCCAGTAGTGAAAGCTCCTGTTGAGCAAACTGCGATAAATGAGGTTGAGCAAACTGCGATAAAACAGGTAGAACAAACACCTGAAAACCCTGTAGTAGAACCCGAACCAGAACCAGAACCAGAGGCTGAGCCTATTCCAGTAACAGAACCGGAATCTGAGACAGCGGTAGCATCCAGAGGCTATGATTCAGAGAATGAAGTGGATTTGAGTCAAATCTCAGAACTATCAAACGGAATCTCAATTCATTTGGATGGGGAACATCCAAATTATAATATCAAAGTGGACAGGTCTCTGCTTCCAAGTGGTGTCAATGATTTTAAGTTCATCAGTGTATTTAGTTTTGGTGGCATAATCTCTGATAAGGACATTAGGTATATGATTTTCAGCGGAGAAGAATATGGGCATGGTCTTCAATACTATTATGACGACCTTGGATTTTTCAGTTATTTCAGTGGTGATGGTTATCTGGTGATTCTTTACGATGCCGACTATTTTTGCGTCGGGTATCAATATTTCGAAAGATCTGAATTCGTTGTGAATTAATGGGAGGAGAAATGTACAAGATATTATTGGTGGAAGACGACCCAAACATATCGAAAAGCATCAAATTGAACCTCGAGATGTGGGGTTACAGTGTTTTAGCCATTACGGATTTCAGAGACGTTCTCAGCCAATTTGTGAGTTTCGACCCTGAACTCGTCATACTTGATATTGGACTTCCTTTTTTCAACGGGTATCATTGGTGCTCTGAGATCAGGAAAGTATCGACAGTACCTATCATCTTTGTTTCCTCTGCAGGGGACAACCTGAACATTGTTATGGCCATGAACATGGGTGGAGACGATTTCATCGCCAAACCCTTTGACCTCAGTGTATTGGTGGCAAAGGTTCAAGCGCTCATCAGACGCACTTACGCATTTCATGGTCAATCGCATCTCTTAAGCCACAAGGAAGTGATTCTCAACATCGGAGAAGGTACCATCACCTACAAGAGCGAGAAGATCGAGCTCACCAAAAATGACCTCAAGATCTTGCAGACATTGTTCGAGCATCCGGGAGAAGTCGTTACTAGGAATGAAATCATGCACCATCTTTGGGACAGCGACAGCTTCATTGATGACAACACCCTGACGGTCAATGTGACGAGACTTAGAAAAAAACTAGATGACATTGGCCTTGAAGGTTTTATCCAAACCAAAAAAGGCATAGGTTACATGATTTGATGGAGGCGAGAGTGGAACAGTTTAAGACAGCCATCTGGCAATACTGGGAGTCAAATAAAATTTTGTGGATCGGACAAGCGATATCCATCTTTATTTTTGCGG